>JAUQPO010000422.1 GCA_030550335.1 Acidobacteriota bacterium | reverse complement strand
GGAAGAAGTGTGTGTTCCTCCGGCAAAGCACCTCCCATCTTCCGAACGTTATGGTGCACCAAGGGCGCGCCGAGAGCCTGAGAGAGCCGGTAGACTGGGTTGTGGCTCGGGCCGTGCGTTGGCAGCTGGTCATGAGCGTAGCCGATAAGCTGGCAGCTTCTGTCGCTCTATTAATCGGGGAGCCCGAGGCGAGGCAGGTCATGCAAGTGGGTGGGCGGCGTTGGGAGTGCCACCCGATCCCTTGGAGCAAGCGGTCATACGCGGTATTGGGGTGGCGCGAGTAGGTTCCACGTGGAACCATTTTCATTCAAAGGCAAGGAGCCGGTCATCTACCCGCGCTTGCCCTCGCTGAGACACCCGCTAGCAACCGGGTACTATAATGATCTCAAGCCGTGGGCCGGGTGATCGCCATCGCTAACCAGAAGGGTGGCGTCGGCAAGACCACCACAGCCATCAACCTTTCTGCTGCCCTCGCTGCCCACGGACAGCGCGTGCTCCTCATTGACAACGACCCCCAGGGCAACGCCACCACTGGCCTAGGGTTCACGAAAGATCCCGCACAACCTAAGGTTTATGAAGCCTTGGTGGGAGACCACGACTTAGAGTCAATCATACTCCCCACGGCCGTCTACGGGCTCGATCTCGTTCCGGCGGATCGCAACCTCGTGGCCGCCAATATTGAGCTCCTCGAACTCGATGGCCGCGAATTTCGGCTGCGCGATAAGTTAGCCCGTGTCCAGCACAAGTACGACTATGTGTTCATTGACTGCCCTCCAGCGCTCGACCTGCTAACCCTCAACGCCTTGGTGGCGGCCGACGCCGTGTTGATTCCCATCCAGTGCGAATTCTTCGCCTTGGAAGGCATCTCGCAGTTGTTCGACACCATTGACCGGGTCAGGGCGTCGCTCAACCCAGCCCTCGAGATCGAAGGTATCTTGCTCACCATGTACGATGACCGCACGAACCTCAGTCGGCAAGTGGCGGCCGATCTGCGGGAGTTCTTCGCCGACGAGGTGTTTCAGACCGTCATCCCCCGAAATGTCCGACTGGCCGAGGCCCCTAGCCATGGCCAGCCCGTGATCCTTTATGACATCCGCTCCGTCGGAGCCCAAAGCTACATTCAGCTGGCTAAGGAGATCTTGCGCAATGCGAACCGAAGGCTCGCAGCCTCGCAAGGCACTGGGTAAGGGGTTAGCTGCCTTACTGCCTGAACGCCCCCGCCCCACCCCAGAACCGGCTGCTCGGAATGCCGTCATCGAGCTCCCGATTGAGGAGATAGCCCCAAGCCGGGTGCAACCGCGCACGGTGTTTGATCCTGAGGCTCTCGGGGAACTGGCGTCCTCGATCCGCGCACATGGCATCCTCCAGCCCCTCATCGTGCGCAAACTCCCCCAGGGCGGCTACGAGCTTGTGGCTGGCGAGCGTCGCTGGCGAGCAGCCCGGATGGCTGGCCTCAAAACGGTCCCGGCGGTGGTCCAAGACGTAGCGGACAACGAGTTGCTTGAAATCAGCCTCATCGAAAATATCCAGCGCGAGGACCTGAATCCCATTGAGCTGGCCCAGGCTTTCGATCGAATGGTCAAACAGCTGGGCTTGACTCACGACGAGATCGCTCGGCGGACGGGGAAAGATCGGACCACTATCACCAACACGCTGCGCCTGCTGAAACTACCGGAGCCCGTCCAGACGCTGGTCGCCGAGCGGCGGCTCAGTATGGGTCATGCACGCGCGCTCCTGGGTCTGCCGACGCCGGAGTTACAAGTCCAGCTTGCTGAGCGCGCAGTCAGTGAAGGATACTCCGTCCGGCAAATTGAGCGACTAGTGCGGAAACTCACCGAACCGCGGCAACCCCGGTCCCTCCCCGAGATGGAGCGGGAGGATCCGAATGTCCGAGCAGCTGTGGAGCGTCTTGAACAGGTCCTAGGCACCCGGGTGCGGATCATTCCCCGAGGTGATGGCCGCGGCAAGATCGAGATCGAGTATTACTCGGAAGAGGACCTCCAGAGGATTTACGAAATCATCACCGGAGACGGGTGAAGGCTGGTGCCGGCGGTAGGACTCGAACCTACGACCTACGGATTATGAGACCGTCGCTCTAACCAGCTGAGCTACGCCGGCCCCAATACCAAGGTTATTCTCGGAGCGGCGCAGCTGTCAAATCACGCTGGACCGCGCACCACCGATTCTGGTACATTACGCGGTAGACTCTCGAGCAGTGTGCAAGCCCATCCTGCGCTTCTCGCACGTTTCTAAGGTCTACCCTATCTACGAGCGACCAACGGACCGCCTAAAAGAGCTACTGACTCTTGGCCGCAGGAAATTCCACCGGACCTTCTGGGCACTCCGGGACGTCAGCTTC
>JAUQPO010000052.1 GCA_030550335.1 Acidobacteriota bacterium | reverse complement strand
CACAGAGTCCGGGTCCAGGATGTCACCGCGACAGAGTTCCACGCCCAAACCAGCGAGCGCTTCCCCTCTGGCTGGCTCGCGGACCAGCGCTCGGACGCGATAGCCCCGCTTGAGCAGTTCCCGGACAATTGCGCCCCCTACCAGACCCGTTCCGCCAGTGACTAAAGCTGTCATCTTTCGGCAGCGACAACCCAACGCGATCGGCCCAAGTGAAAGATGAGGATCGCCTCAGAAGCCTTCGAGCAGGTGCCCCAGCTTGATCTTTTTGGTCCGCAGGTACTCTTCCGCAGACTCCGAGCAGGGCACCTGGCACGGGACCCGTTCCACTACCGTGATGCCGCCAGCTTCCAGGGCTCGGATCTTGTCCGGGTTGTTCGAAAGCAAACGCACTCGAGAGATCCCGAAGTAATGGAGGATTTCCACGGGCAGGCGGTAATCCCGCAAGTCGGGTGCGAACCCGAGCTGCTCGTTAGCCTCCACCGTGTCTGCGCCAAGGTCTTGTAGTTCGTATGCACGAATCTTGTTGAGTAGCCCGATCCCCCGACCTTCCTTGTGCTCGTAGATTAGCAGGCCGCGTCCTTCGTCAGCGATCATCATCAAGGAAAGCTCCAACTGGGCGCGGCAGTCGCATCGCAGGCTGTAAAAGACGTCTCCCGTCAAGCACTGGGAGTGAATCCGCACCAGGGGTGGCGGTTCGCCCGAAAGGTCGCCCATGCGCAGAGCGAGCGCCTCATCCAGTTGCTGGCCATTTCGCAATTGAAACCCGTAAATGCGGAAATGGCCAAACCGGCTCGGGAAGTCGGCTTGTGCAACGAGCTGGAGGGCAGTGGTCAATTTGTCCTGAGCCATCGGATAGCGACGGCGCGGGAGCCTTGGCGCCGCGAGTGAATCTGTACCTTATCATTATAAGGGCACGAGCACTCCCCTCGATGACCGAACAGCATCTGGTTGTCCTGTTAGTGAAGCTCGCGGTGGCTGCTTCCGTCGCCAGCATTATGGTGCGCTTCGGGCCTTTTCGCCGCATGTTGATGCTCGAGCAACGCAGCTTCCGCCAGCGGCTCGCTTTGGGAGTGGGTTTCGGATTCGCCTTCGGGGCCAGTGTGGCCACGAGGTTAGTCACGCGAACTTACCGGGCGGTGGATCTTGGTTTGGAAGGGAGCTTCCTGGCCGGGGTCGTGGGGGGTTATGTCTCGGGACTAGTCGCCGGAGTGCTGGCGTCTCTGCCGGCTATGATCGCCGGCGAGTACCTGACCATGCTGCTTTTCGCAGGCGCAGGAGTCATGGGTGGATTGCTTCGGGATTGTGCCCCCGAGCCAGAGGAGATCTGGAAATTCTCGCCCTGGCTGGACCTCAGCTTGATCCGGATCCTGCGACACTGGTCCGACCACCGGCGGACCACGTTTCACACGTTCTTCCTGCTGGTGATCCTCATGATAGAGTTTGTTCGGTTCAGTCTGGCGCAGCTGTTCGGTTCGGAGGCGCTGTTCTCCCTGCACCCCGACTGGCCGGCTCCACATTGGTTTCACATCGTCGCTGTGTACTTGACCACGCTGTTTTGCACCACCGTCCCGCTGAAAATCTGGAATGCCTCGCGCAACGAACAGAAACTGGAGATCCAACAACGCTTGTTGACGGAAGCGCGCCTCGAGGCCCTCTCCAGCCAGATCAACCCTCACTTCTTGTTCAACACCCTAAACACCGTTTCCTCTCTGATCCGAATCAATCCTGAGCAGGCGCGAGTGGTCGTTCAGAAATTGTCGAGCATTCTTCGTCGCTTGTTGCGCAAGCATGAAACATTCACCACGCTCCGCGAAGAGCTGAATTTCATCGACGATTACCTGTCCATCGAGATGGTGCGGTTTGGCGACAAGCTCCGTTTCGAGAAACAGGTGGAGCCGCAGGCACTGGATCGGTTGGTACCCAGCATGGTCCTTCAGCCACTAGTGGAAAACAGCTTGCGTCACGGCTTGTCCAACAAGGTCGAAGGAGGAACGATTTGGGTACGGGCATCGTTGCGCGAGGGCCGTTTGCGCCTGGAAGTGGAAGACAACGGCGTAGGCATCTCCGAGGAGGTGCTCGCGCGCCTGTTGGATCGTGGTGGTATTGGCATCAGCAATGTCAACGAGCGCCTGCGCACTATCTTCGGCAGCGACTACCGAATGCTCATTGACAGCCGCCCTGGTGAAGGCACTCGCGTGTTCATCGAGATTCCCGAGCTCCACCCGCAGCCTGTGCCTTCGAGCTGAAGGCCCGGGTGGTTCGTTGCCGGCTGGACTATAATGGCCGACGACCGTTTAGGAGGCCACCATGGAGAGCAGTCGCAGGCAATTTATGGAGGGGCTGCTTGGGGCTCCGCTCATCCTTCCGAGCCGAGCCCGAGGCGCCAACGACCGAATCACTTACGGCGTGATCGGTACTGGTTCCCGGGGGCGCTACCTGAATCAAAAGTTCCAAGCACTGGGAGCCCAATGCGTTGCCCTTTGCGATGTGTACGACCGGCAGCTCGAACTGGCTCGCAAGGACTCCCCGGACGCCCGAACCTACGTGGATTATCGCGAGCTGCTGGCCCAACCGGGTCTTGACGTGGTGATCATTGCTACTCCGGATCACCACCACTGCCCCATGTTGCTGGCTGCGTTGAAAGCAGGCAAGGACATCTACGCCGAAAAACCGCTCTCCTACAGCCTGGCCGAGAGCGAGCGTATGGTGCAAGCCGTCGAGGCTTCGGATCGCATTGTGCAAGTGGGCATGCAGCGCCGCAGCGCTCCGGTCATTTTACGCGCAAAGCGTCTGGTGGAAGAGGGCGTGCTCGGCCGCATCACCATGGTGAAAGCTTGCTGGAACTGGAACGTATCTGGCCCACTGGACAACTCGCCGCTGCCGGGCAACTTGGATTGGGACCGGTTCTTGGGCCCCGCTCCCAAGCGCCCATTGGAGCCCATGCGATATCGTCGCTGGCGATACTTCTTGGATTACGCGGGCGGCAACATGACCGACCAGGGCACCCACTTGATGGACGTGGTGCAGTGGTTTACGGGCGTCCGGCACCCGCGCTCCGCCGTCGCTCACGGCTTCATCGCCAAGGCGAAAGGAGCCGAGCACCCGGATGTATTCTCTGCGGTCTTTGACTTTGGCGAGTTCACGGCGATCTGGTCGCTCAACTACTGCAACGAGTACGAGGCGGGTTGGTCGATCACCTTCATGGGCGACCAAGGCACCATGGTTCTCGACGAGTCGGGCTACCGGGTTTGGCTAGAGCCGTGGCGGAAAAACCGGGAGCCGGTCTACGTCGCCCGTGAGACGGTTCCCGTGGAACCACACATTCAGAACTTCCTAGAGTGCGTCCGCACTCGCCAGCAGCCGAACTGCACGGTGCGGGTCGCTGCGGATGCGGTTGCGGGGCCGCACCTGGCGAACCTGGCCATGTTCCACCACCAGCGGGTAGAAATGGAGTGGGCGCTCCGGTCCCCTTGGGCAGAGAAGCCGTTTGCCGGGCTGGACTGAGGAGAACCGGCCCAAGAGCCTTGTTCCTGTGGCTCCTTGGCGAGAGGCTACTACCATGGGCGCCAGACCAGAGAACAAAGAAATACTGACGCGGCGTGAGTGGCTGCGCGGTGTTGCAGCTGGGCCGGCGATCCTGACCAGTCACAGCGCGTGCCGGGCAGCGGACCGCCCGAATATTCTCTGGATCATCGCTGAGGATCTCAGCCCGGATCTGGGTTGTTACGGCAACCGCGTGGTGCGCACACCTAACCTCGACCGCCTGGCTGCGGAGGGCATGCGCTTCACGCGGGCTTATGTTACGGGTCCTGTGTGCTCGGCATCCCGGTCGGCGATCGCTACCGGCATGTACCAGACCAGCATTGGCGCTCACAACCACCGGAGCCATCGCGACGACGGCTACCGTTTGCCCGAGCCAGTTCGTGTATTCACCTATTATCTGCGGGAAGCTGGTTACCACACATCGAACCTGCGTAACTCGCACGGGCTCCAGGGCACAGGCAAGACGGACTTCAATTTTGAAGCCGGCCAGGTGTTCGACGGGGAGGACTGGAGCGAGCGCCGTAGGGGCCAGCCATTTTATGCACAGATCAATTTCTCCGAGACCCACCGGGCCTTTCGCCGGTTCACGGAAAATCCCGTCGATCCAGCGCGCGTGGAACTGCCGCCGTATTATCCGGACCATCCAGCGGTCCGCTTGGACTGGGCTCTATACCTGGACACAGTCCAGCATCTGGACGTCAAGGTGGGTCGGGTTCTGGAACGGTTGAAACGAGAAGGGCTATGGGAGGACACGATCGTCTTTTTCTTCAGCGATCACGGACGGCCGATGCCGCGGGGCAAGCAATTCCTCTACGAGGAGGGGATTCGCATCCCCCTCATTGTGCGCATACCGGAGAAGTATCGCGTCGAAGGCTACCAGCCAGGCACGGTCAGTGATGCCTTGATCAGCGCCATCGACATCACCGCGACGACATTGTGGCTTGCCGGACTCGAGTTGCCTCGCCACTTTCATGGCCGCCCGTTCTTCGGGCCCGACGTGCAGAGACGAGCGTACATCATCGCCGCTCGGGATCGTTGTGATGAGACCATCGACCGGATCCGCTGCGTGTGTGAGCGCCGCTTCAAGTACATCCGTAACTTTTTCCCAGAGCGCCCCTACGCGCAGCAGAACGTTTACAAGGACACGATGTATCCAACCCTTCGCGTCATGCGCGATCTGTACGAGCAGGGCCGGCTGAGCGGCGCCCCAGCCGCTTTTCTCGCCCCCACCCGGCCGGAGGAGGAACTGTACGACCTGGTGGCGGACCCGTGGGAGATTCATAACCTGGCAGCCCACCCGGAGTTCCGATCCACGCTCGAGCGCATGCGCAGGATCCTGGATCAATGGATTCGCACGACGAGCGACCAAGGACAATATCCGGAAAAAGAACTCCCTGCTGAGGACCGGTTCCGCACCGAAGTCCAGGGTTGGTGTACTCGGTCAAGAGCCAGAGCCAGTCGACGGAACGGGGCCTTGGTTGTAGAGTGTGCGGGCAAAGGGGCTGGCCTGATGCGCTGCACGGTGGTCGAGGGTGGGGAGTTGGTTTTGGAGTTCCGGGCGCGCTCCCAGCAGGTGGCGATTCAGGCTTTGGAATGGGGCACCATCGAAGAATACCGCAACCCGAGTTTTCGCACCCGCGTGCCTTTCGCGGCCGATGGCGAGTGGCATGAAGTTAGAGTCGTATTTCCTGTCAAAGGTTGGCTCGCGCTGCTGACACTTGACTTTGGCGATGCCCAAGGCGGGATCGAATTCCAGTGGATTCGCCTGAGCCGGAGCGAAGCCGGTAGCCTGCGTAGGGTCGCAGAGTGGAGTTTCTTGTGAGTTCGCGGGGCGATTGTTCGCTTGTTCTGATCAACTGACTAGACTGCCACTACGCGGGAGTACCGCTACCGAGCCCCAGAATTCCTTTAGGCAGCGGAGTTCGCGGATCAGCCTTTCGAACGTTTCCGCCTTGGCGACATAACAATTGGCATGTAGGCGGTAAGCGCGTTCCACATCTTCTGGGTGCGTGGAGGAACTCAGGATGATGATCGGCAAATGAGCGAGTCGTGCGTCGCAACGCACTTCTTGGAGAACCTCAAAGCCCGATTTGCCCGGGAGGTTGAGGTCGAGCAAGACGATATGGGGCAGCACTCCCTCGGGTGAACTCGCTTGGCCCCGGAGGTGATCCAAAGCCGCCTGACCATCTTCCAAGATCAGCACTTCCACCGGCACTGGGCCGTCCTTTAAGGCTTCCTCGGTCATCCAAGCGTCGCCTGGATTGTCCTCCACAAGCAGAATGCGCAGCCGTCGCTGCCCTGCTTCCGTTCGCATCAGCTTACGTTGGGCTCCTTGGGTAGGGTGAAGTAGAAAGTTGCCCCTTGGCCGGGCCGCGACTCGGCCCAGATTCTACCCCCATGGCGTTCGATGATTCGATGGCACAGTGCTAAGCCGATGCCTGTGCCCGGATACTTGGACCTCGGATGCAACCGCTGAAACATTTGGAACAGCCGACCAGCCTGGGCTGGGTCGAATCCCACACCGTTGTCCTGAACCGAGATTTCCCACTCGTGGCCCTTGTCTTTTGCTCGAATGATCACGCGAGGTGTCCGCTCGCTGCGGAACTTGACGGCGTTTCCAATGAGGTTTTGGAAGACTTGTACGAGTTGGTGCTCGTCCCCTTTCACCGTCGGTAGCGGCTCGTGAATGACTTCCCCATGCGCTTCCAGAAGGCTAGCGTGCAGGTTGGCTAGCGCCTGAGCCAACACTTTTTCCAGGCTGACCGGCCGCAGTGGTTGCGCGTGTGTTTGTACTCGCGAGTAATCCAGCAAGCCGCGGATCAGAGCTTGCATTCGAGCTGCCCCATCTACCGCGAACTGGATGTACTGCCGAGCCGTCTGGTCGAGCTGGTCACCGTAACGACGCTCAAGCAGTTCCAGGAATCCGCGAACCATCCGCAGCGGTTCCTGAAGGTCGTGCGAAGCCGCGTAGGCAAATTGCTGGAGTTCGCGATTGCTCCGCTCCAGTTCGCTGGCGTAGCGCCGGATTTGTTCTTCAGCGCGCTTGCGTTCGGTGAGGTCGACGACTTGGATGATGGCGTACTGGGGCTGGTTGGACTCATCACAGACGGTGGATACGTGCCAGTCACAGTAGACAGTGTCCCCGTGAGCGTGCACCAAGCGCAGCTCAGTCCGTGCAGGAGCTGTTTCGATCGAGAGCTGGGCTTGGGTGCGGTCATCTGGGTGGATCAGATCGGTCAACCTCACTTGCCGAAGTCGCTGCTCTTCATACCCGAGCATGCGGCAAAGAGCCGGGTTCGCTCGCAGAATCTGCCCGTCCAATCCCGCCAGCATCATCCCTGTAGGCGCTGACTGGAATGCACTGAAGAACCGCTCGTTCGTTTCCCGGTAAGCGCGAATGACCAGCTTCAACTCGGTCACATCCACCAGAACTGCCGCCAGGTTTTCGACAGCGCCACTACTGTCCAGCAGCGGGGCACAACAGAGGCGTAGCTCCAAACGTTGGCCGTCGTTACGCTGATAGGAAAACTCCGCCTCCACCGGGGAGGCTCGCTGGCGCGCCTCGTTCAGGAGTCGTTCGAGTTCGGATCCCTCTCCGAACAGTTCACCAATAGTTTTGCCTGCGGCCTCGGAGGCCCTCCATTCCAGCACGCGTTCCGCGGCTGGGTTCCACATCGTGACGCGCAGCTCACGGTCACAGACGACGATGGGCACTGGGGCCGAGCGGACCAGTTCGGTCAACAACTGCGCAAGGGCGCCAAGGGCCTGATCGGCTTGTCGGCGCTCGTTCTCCACCAGGTATGCCTGCAGTGCCTTGCGCACCGCCCAGCCCAAAAGCTGGAGGCGGTCGTCGAATACCACTTGCTCCGCTTCTAGGAAAGCCGTCGGGGTCTCTACTGCTGCGTTGGCCGGCAGGATCGCCACGACCGGCACACCGGGCCAGGTCTCACGGATTTGGCGAAAGCAATCAGCCAACGATGCCTGGACTTCGGTGGCCTCGATCACAACTACGTTTGGCGCGCGGCTCACTAGAACCACCTGGCCGTTGTTCCACTCGGCTGCAGTCACCTTTATGGTGGCCCCCAGTTGCTGCTGAAGCTCGTCAACGGCGCACAAATCCTTGCCGATGTAAAGTACCCACAATCCGTCCTCGGATAACGGGGGTCCACTGGCACTGGCCCAAGCCCTAACAGCGGCAAGTTCTTGACCAGTGCTTGTCCCCAGAGACTCCGTCACACTCATGCGGTCCAGTTGCCTTTCCAAAAGGCCGGCACGGAGCTGCAACAGCAGAAGACTGCTTCCAGCTTCCTCACTGCCTATCGGCGAAACTGGTCCCATTCCGTAGACCAGCCAGGTAGGGGCGCTGGAAAATGACTGTGAGACCAGCTGAGCAATGAAGCAGCGGTCCACTACAGCCCGGACCTACGGCGCAGCTTGGCTGCGGCAGCTCGCCCTTTGGATGTTGAAATTGATCGCCGCGTGGCTACTGGCCATCACGGCTTTATTGATCGCTTATCGCTGGGTTGAACCCCCGCTGACCACCGTCCAGCTCCAGAGGATTCTCGAGGCGACCTGGCGAGGCCAGGCGGTTCGGTTCGAGCGTACTCCAGTGCCTCTCGAGCGCATCTCGCCACATCTGCGCCACGCTGTGATCGCCGCAGAAGACTCCCGGTTCTATCAACACCATGGCATCGATTGGACAGAACTCCAGATTGTGCTGGAGGAAGAACTGCCCGATGGCCGCATCCGCGGTGCGTCGACCATCTCCCAGCAGCTGGTCAAAAACCTGTTTCTCACCACGCATCGTTGCTGGCTGCGCAAGCTAGCCGAGTTCCCTTTAGCGGTGCTCGCCGAGGTCATTCTTGGCAAGAGGAGGATTCTAGAGCTCTATCTCAACGTGGTGGAGTGGGGGCCCGGGATCTACGGAGCCGAGGCTGCTGCGCGGTACCACTACGGCATCTCCTCCGCACGGCTCACGCGAGAGCAGGCGGCCCGCTTGGCTGCTATCCTGCCTAACCCTCGCCGTCGCCGACCCGAGCGAATGACTCACTATGCGGGCATTATTCTCCGGCGTATGGAGCTCCTGGGATGGTGAAGACCCCTTACGGATTGCCATCTTGGGAGACCTCGGAGCGGGCGGTTAATCAGCGTCTGGAATTGAGCTGTCGGTTTTGCCTAGCTTGGTAGCCCGAACATCGGTGGTGTCTGTCCACTCGAACGTTGCGCGAGTCACACTTCCGTCGTCCCTGAATTCACAGGGATGATTGGGTTGCCAGAAGGCGTACGTGGCGCACCAGCCTCGCCAGCTCGTCTGGATCGTCGCTGTGGTAGTAGCCGCGTACCCGCCCCAGCTGGTCTACTAGGACGAACCGGGTACTGTGTTCGAGGCTGGGGCTGATGTCTCCCAGCATGAAAACGTCGTGATTCAGCCGTTGAAGGGTCTCTGTAGGCCCAGTAAGTAGTAGCCACCGCTCCGGATCTGCGCCGTAGCGTTCCCCATACCGGGCGAGGACCTCCGGCCGGTCTCGTTCGGGATCGATGGAGAACGACACCAGCCGCACATTGTTCAGGTCGCGCAGCTGCTGCTGCAGCTGGGCCATGCGCGCGCTCATCCGCGGGCAGGGCCCCGTGCAGGACGTGAAGAAGAAACAAGCCACCCAGACGCGGCCGGAAAGGACTTCGGTCGAGTTGACTTCCGCTCCTTTCTGGTTTATCAGGCGGAATGCCGGGACCTGCCCGTAAATGGGAAGCTGTTCAGGCCCTTGACGGCAAGCGACTGCCGCCGCAGCCAGACCGACTACGATCGCCAAGCCTCGATAGTGAATTTTCATGCCAATCCTCTCGAAGAGCGCTTGTGCAGCAATGATGCGCCTGCTCCGATCAAGCCCAAGGCTAGTATTCCTGGTACTCCGTAGCCTGTCCATAGAATGTTGTCAGAAGGCGTTGCGCTGGCAAGCAAAAGCTTGAGCGCCTGAGTCGGGTACGTGAGTGGATTCAACAGGCTGAGGACCTTGACCCAGCTGTGGGCTTGATTCACTTCGAACAGCGTTCCTGAGAGCATCCACAGCGGGAAAAACACCAGATTGACCAGCGCGTGAAATCCGTGGGCGGAGCCCGACTGCCAGGCGAGTAGGAACCCAGCGGCGGCACACGCTAACGCTACCAAGAGCAACAAGGCCAGGACACCGACGATGTGGGCGGCTGCTGGATGCAAGCCGGCGACCGGCAGGAAAACCAGCAGCAACACTCCCTGAACCCACGCTACTAACCCGCTTCCCAGCACCTTGCCCACCACAATCGCTAGCCGGGAACTCGGAGAAGCCAGTGCGGACAACAGAACTCCTTGGTCCCGTTCCTCGATCACCGACATCGCCGACAGTGCGGCTGAGAAGACGAGCGCCAGCGTAAGCGCTCCCGAGTAAAAACGGCCCAGATCGCCGAACCCAGAGCCCACCACAAGCCAAAACAGCAGAGGGAAAGCAGTGAAGCTGAGCACGCGGTTGCGGTCCCGCCACAAGTGCAGTAGCTGTTGGCGGATCAGTGCGACCAGCGGAATCCAGAACGGGCGACTCAGCATAGTTGGACCCCTGTTTCCCGCAGGAAAACGTCTTCCAGCGTTGGCTTGCGCACGTGGACAGCTTGGATGTGTCCAGGAAAGGCTTCGACCAATTGCGGGACTAGGCGATGCCCTTCCGGTACTTCGACACGAACCATCCCATCGACCAATTGCGGCGCTAGCCCGAACCGGGCTTGCAACGTCTCGGCTAAGGCCGCGGGCGCGGCTGATTCCACCATCACCACATCACCGCTGACCCGCCGCTTCAGGCTGGCTGGCGTTCCCTGTAAAACTATCCTGCCCCGGTGTAGTAGGACGAGCTGATCGCATCGTTCAGCCTCATCCAGTAGGTGAGTGGCCAGGATCACCGTAAGCTGGAGCTGCTCCTTAAGCTCGAATAAGTAGTCCAGCCAGCTCCGGCGTGCGGCAGGATCGAGGTTACTGCACGCCTCGTCGAGCAATAGCACTCGTGGTTGGTGGAGCAACGCTTTGGCCAACTCCACGCGGCGACGCAGCCCGCCAGAGAGCGTTTGGACCAGCTCATTCGGACGATCCGTCAAGCCCAACCGTTCGCACAATTCCTCGATGCGGCGGCGTAACGCCTCACCGCGCAGCCCATACAAGTGCCCTTGGAGTTCGAGGTTCTCCATCACAGTGAGCTTCTTGTCGAGCGTATTCGTCTGGAAGACCACACCGATCGAGCGGCGGACCCCATCAGCTTGCCGAGGCAGCTCGTACCCTGCGACTTTGACCGTGCCCGATTGCACAGGCAGGATCGTGGCCAGCAAATGGATCAGAGTCGACTTACCAGAGCCGTTGGGCCCGAGAATGCCGTAGCATTGGCCGTCGGGGACCGCCAGGCACAGGTCTTCGAGCACGACGCGGTTTCCAAACCGGTGATGAAGATGTGCAATTTCGATCACCTCAGCCACCAGTCCAGCCCCACAAAAGCGCAGAACACAGGCAAGTACACGAGTGAGGCTACGAGCACACGCTTGGCCCGTTGCCGGGTGGGCGAACAAAGGGCGCTCCAGCTGGCCCATATCATCAGGCCGGCACCACCCAGGGCTCCCGCTAGGTAGATCCAATCCAAAGCCGGTTGAGCAGCGAGCAACAAAGACGCAGGGACAAGTAGCAGTGACGTCACCAACATTTCCCGAGCCGTTACGCGCAGGTCACGAACGACCACCGGCTTCATCCGGATGCCGCCGCGCGCATAGTCCTCGCGATAGATCCAGGCGATCGAGTGAAAGTGAGGGAACTGCCAAAGGAACAACACGAGAGCGAGGAGTACACCTTCCCAGCCGATCGAGCCGGTAGCGCTCGTGTATCCGATCAGCGGTGGCATTGCGCCAGGCACCGCACCTGCGGTGGTCGACCACGGAGTGCGGCGCTTCAGGGGCGTGTAGATGAGCAGGTAGCTCGCCAGGGTGAATAAGCCGAGGTACGCCGCCATGGGCCGAGATAGCGCGAGCAACATCCAGAAGCCCAACCCCGCAAGGAATAGACCCCACGTCACGGCTAACCACGGTTGAAGGCGCCCGGCGGGGAGGGGTCGGCCCGCCGTCCGACGCATCAACTTATCCACGTCCCGTTCCAGCCATTGGTTCAGGGCAGCCGTACCTGACGCCATCAGGCCCAAGCCCACCAGTGCGGCCAACAGTTTCCATCCGTCGAGCTGGCCGCGGGATCCGGTGATAAACCCAGTGGCTCCGGTGAGGAGGATCCACAGGGTAATCGTGGGCTTGGTGAGTTGGATTAGCTCACGCATGAGTTGTCGACGACTCAAGCCAGGCGCTTAAGATCAAAAAGCCGGACGCGTATGCCGGCGCGCCTGGAGGGCCAGGACAGTGCTCGCTGCCAGCGTCAGGCTGCCGCCCGCCACGTGGAGAACCGTCACAACCACGGTGACCGGCGCCGGGCCTGGGCTTTCAGCTGTATAGATGCGAGACAAATACGCTGCGATACCTAGAAACATCTGGACTAGGCTGATCTCGAGGAGTCGGCGGGCCCACCAACCGATCTGAGCGTGTTGGCCGAACTGCTGCAGCGCGAAGGCAGCCACCAAGACTGCGTAAGCGGTGACGACCAAGGCTCCAATCACATGTGGGACTAAGCTCATGGCTTGGTGCCGGTAGGCGGCGCCCAGCAGGATCTGACCCAGTACCAGAATCGGGAGTGCCGAGGCTAGTCGGCAAAGTGGAGGCCGGCCTTCGTCCACGACCACTTGCGGTGCCCGCTTCCAACCCGGCGAAGTAAACAGGGCTAATGAGGCCACCAGGGCGAAAAACAGCTGTGCGAGGCCAGCGTGGCCAATGCTGACCGGCTTGGGAAGGCGCCACAAAACCGTCAATCCTCCAAGCAGCCCTTGCAAGATGACCACTGCCACCGCTACCCAGCCCAGTCGTTTCAGCCAAGCGGGCTCGCTGGTCCAGCTCAGCCAAATGGCCAATACCAAGGTGAGCAACCCGACGAGTGCGGCGATCATTCGGTGACCGTGCTCGTAGAAGACGCCACCACGCATCTCCGGCATCCAACGCCCGTAAGACAGAGGCCAGTCCGGCACGGAGAGCCCGGCTTCTTGGCTCTTCACGCTAGCTCCAGCGATGACGAGAAGTAGGGTCAGTGCCACCAAAATCATCGTGAAGCGATGGAGGTGTGGAGAAGATAGGCCTGTGCTCCGAGAAACTGGCGATGGACCTGAACCAGCTGAGGCTGACATGATGCGCTATGCTGGCCATTGTAGCTGGGCACTCAAGTGATATGCTGTTGCCTGTCTGGCGAGAATGGCTGGGTAGGTAGTTCCGGAGTGCGATCCGATAAGCTTGCGTGGGATCGCAGCGACTGAGCGACGGGAGCTGCCTGCAGGGTTAGGGTCTCGAGCTGAGGGTTGAGCGGCATGGGACTGTCCAAACCTACCGGACCGTGCTTCAACGCTCACTATGAAATGGCTGGCGTGCGCTTGCGCTTGCCCGAGTTGTTGCCGTTAGCCTTCTTCACTTACACGGTGTTCCTTGGCTGGAGCTGGGATCTCGAAACCGCACAGCTACGGAGCCTGGTTTTGGTGGCTGTACTGGCTGGGTTCATGACCTGGGCGTTTGCCTGGGCGGAGCTCCATTGGCGTCCTCGGCTTTTCAACATCGCTCGCGATTGGCTGCCGTTGGCACTGGTGCCGGTGGCCTACATCGAGATGGCGAATTTTACGGTCAGTGAGGGTCCCACCGTGTACGAGCACAGCTGGCTCGCCTGGGACCGAATGGTTCTCGATGCGTGGGGCCTACGTAGGATCATCGAGAGCCTGGGCCCGGTGATTCCGGCGCTTCTCGAGGTCTGTTACGCGTTGATTTACGCCCTACCGGGCACCGCCCTCGCCATCCTGTACTTCGAGCGCAAGCGGGATCGCGTCGACCAATTCTTGTTCACCTTCGTCGGTGGCTGCCTGATCACCTACTCCTTATTCCCGCTGTTCCCGTCCCAGCCACCGCGGTTCGTCTTCCCAGGCGAAGACCTGCCCGGCGTGCACACCGTGTTTCGGGAGTTCAATTTATGGTGGCTGGAGCGGGCAAATATTTGGACAAGTGTCTTTCCCAGCGGTCATGTGACTGCAGCCTTTGGAGTGGCTTTAGGCTTGCGGCGGGCATTGCCGGAGCGGCCCTGGTTGGGCCGGGCATTCCTGGCGATGGCATTTGCCGTGTGGGTGGCGACTTTTTATGGCCGGTAC
>JAUQPO010000421.1 GCA_030550335.1 Acidobacteriota bacterium | reverse complement strand
CGTACCTTGGTGAAGAACCGGTGGCCTCCGACATCGAACAAATACCCTTTGTAGTTGATCGTGCGCGCCAGGCCGCCCACTTGGCTGTTGGCTTCGAGTACCGTGCACGGTACCCCGGCTCGAACCAGCTCATACGCTGCGGTCAGCCCGGCCGGCCCGCCCCCTAAGATCACCACACGCGGGCGGGAACCATCGCCGTGGGAGTCGGTTGTCTTTGATCTCTGATTTACCATGAGGTTTACTCCCGTCGGGTCAGCGTTCGTGCTGCGCGTACCTTTTTGTCGGGATGCGCCCCCAGAGTGCTGTCGTTGCTCGGCTCATTAGGCTTGCCGATCTTCGGACGCCTGCTGTGCTACACGACCTCGGGACTCTCCGCCCATGTGAGTTCTAAGATCACGGCCCCCGCACGCTTAAATTCGATACACCCGTGCGTCCAATCGATTCGGCTCGGAGCCGGGGGATCAGCAAACGGTTCAGCTTCGGTATCCAGCAGCAGCGTCCACGAACGCCCCGCCCACAGAGCGGTCCTGGTGAGCTGGACTAGCCCTCCGTGCCTGAGCCGGATCACCGCAAGCAGTGCTCGAGCATTCGGGCCTTCCCGCCGAAGTAGTAAAGTCTCCGCGTCATAGGCCTCTGCGATGGCAAATTCCCGTTCTGGGACTGTGAGAGCCGGGTGCGTGGCGCGGAGCTTCAGCAATCGCTTGTAAAGCACCAGGATGCCCTTATGGGGTTCCTCTTCCAATTCGTCCCAGCGAAGCTTGCAAGCCCTAAAGGTTTCGAGTGAGCCTGGGTCAGGGAGCCGAGACCAGATCTTTGGATCCGCAAACGCATGAAAGCGTGAAAGCTCGCACCGGCGACCCTCCCATATCTTGCGGGCCAGCTCTGGGCGATGGTCAATGAAAAAGTGAAATGGCGAGCTCGCGGCCCATTCCTGCCCCATGAACAGCAGTGGCGTTTCGGGAGCCAGGATCAGCAGAGTGCTGGCTGCACGCCAGCTCGCCAGGTCCACCTCGTGATGGAGACGGCGGCCAAACGGCCGATGCCCGACCTGGTCATGGTTTTGCAAGTAAATGACGAACTGCGGCGGGCGCGTGCCTTCGATGCTCGTTCCGCGTGGGCCACCGTAGTACTGGGATTGTTGGCCGGTAAACAGCCAGCCTTGGTTCAGTACAGTGGCGATTTCCTCCGCGGTGCCGTTGAAGTCTTGGAAGTATCCATCCGCATCACGCGCCAGCAGCCGACGCATGCTATGGTGGAAATCCTCGGACCAGACTGCATCGAATCCAAAACCGTGTTCTCCTACCGGAGCCACCAGTTCACGGAGATTCCGGTGGTCCTCGGCAATGAGCAGCAGGCGACGACCCAACTGCTGACTGGCGTGGCGAAGCGCCAACGTCAACTCCTGCAAGAAATGAGGCCTCGTCTGATCGTAAAAGGCATGAGTGGAATCGAACCGGAAACCGTCGATGTGGAACTCATGGACCCAATACAAGGCGTTGTCGCAAATGAACCGCCGCATCATGGTGCTCCCGGGACCGTCCAGGTTGATTGCGGGACCCCAAGGTGTCCGATATTTCTGCGACAAGGCTTGTGGGCTAAACCGGGCCAGGTAGGCCCCGTCCGGCCCCAGGTGATTGTAGACGACATCGAGCAATACAGCCAGCCCGAGCTCGTGAGCATGATTTACTAACGCACGTAAGTCATCGGGCCGCCCGTAGCAACGGGCAGGTGCGTACCAAGCTGCCGCGTCGTATCCCCAGTTGCGGTCTCCGGCGAAGTCTGCCACTGGCATCAATTCGATTGCGGTGACACCGAGTTCTTTCAGATAGCGAAGCTTTTCATGGGCGGCTTGGAAAGTCCCAGCCTGGGTGAACGTTCCAATGTGAAGCTCATAGATGACTAGGCGTTCGAGTTCGACGCCGCGCCAGTGCTGGTCGGTCCAAGCGAAGTTGCTGGCGTCGATCACTTCTGAAGGGCCGTGAACGCCGTGGGGTTGGAAGCGTGAGGCTGGGTCCGGGTAAGGTCCTTCTCCGTCGAGCCTGTACCAGTACAGCGTGCCTGGCCCCAGCCCGGCTACAAACCGCCGCCATACTCCATCGCAGTGTTGCTGGAGGGCGATCGAACATTTGACTGGGGCCTCCACGACCAGCTCCACCAAGCTGGCCGCCGGCGCCCACACCCGAAACTCGACTCCACCGCGGGAGCAAAACGCGCCGAATAGCGGCTCCCAGCTATCCGTGCTCGAAAGGGGGCCGCCCATTTATGTGGCACCCGCACTTTCGTACCGACGGCTTCCTAGTTGGACCAGCCGTAATAACACCAGCGAGTGCTCGCGGAGCCGATAGTGGTGGTCACGTAAAAAGTAGCGGCGTC
>JAUQPO010000420.1 GCA_030550335.1 Acidobacteriota bacterium | reverse complement strand
GCGCGTCTTACTGGAGCCACCGGTTACAGCGGATCATCGCCTGCTGCTGGTTGTGCGAGACGAATACTGGGAGACCGAAGCTACAGCCAGACGAGCGGTGCCACCTGGTACTTTCCAGTTAGAGATCCCTTTGCCCAGGGGGCCTCGCGGGAAGCTGCATTTCGTCGACGCCTGGCTGATGGGTGCGGGCGATGCCGTTGTGGATTGGGCGTCGACCGTGTACCGTACGCGCTTACCCGTGGCCATCGAGCGCGTCGACCTCAGCTCCGATCAGTACAAGCTAGGAGAGCCTATACGCGGTTCTGTAACTTTGGCCGGCCAGCCGGTGGCTGGCATCCGACTCAGCGCTCGCTTGTACGACAATTACGGGCGCCTTCTTTCCGAGCAGCTGGTGCCCCTGAGGGGGCTGACGGGGGAGTTTGAGCTTTCCACTCGTGGCTGCCTGACGCGATTGGCTCGGGTCGAAGCCGACCTCTACTACCAAGGTCGGCTCTGGCACCGTCGCTCCCAGGAAATCTTCGTACGGTTACCCCGACGGTGGGAACATTACGATATCGTCATGTACCTGTTCGGGACAGACCCTGCTCCGGGCCTTTGGGACACCATCCAGCGGCGACTGAAGGAAATGTACGTGACAACGCTCTCGAGCTACCCGCTAGAGCTCTCCAAACACGCCAACTTCGGTGTGCAAGCCCAGACCCGCATCTCCGGCCAGGAATCTCCGGATGGCGAAGCGCGCGAGCCTTACATGGAGCAGAAGCGCCGCTATGTCCAGACTGGGGATATCAAGTACCTGTGCCGCAGGCCTTGCCTGAACGATCCTGCATACCAGGCTTTGCAAGAAAAAGAGATCGCTCAGAAAGTTCTCCCGTGGGTTCCGTTTTCGCCCATGAGTTACTACATCTACGAGGAGCCCTCGCTGACGTGTTACGAGGACGCTTTTGACCTGTGCTTCTGTGAACACTGCTTGCGGCGGTTTCGTGAGTGGCTTCGAGGCGAATACGGCACGCTGGAGGCCCTGAACCGCCAGTGGGGAACGACTTTCAGCAGCTGGGAGGAGGTCGTTCCCGATACAACCGAGCGTGCACAGGCTCGCGGGAATTATTCCTCCTGGACCGACCACCGTACCTTCATGGAGATCACTTACGCCAACAATTACGCTTACGTACGCCAACTGTTGCGCCGCCACGATCCCGATGGGCTAGTGTTACTTTCGGGGACTCAGGCTTCGACGCCACACAACGGGTGCGATTATTCGCGCCTGGATTTCATCGTCGATCATCTGAACCCTTACAACCACGAGGGTCAGCTTGAGATCCACCGAAGTTTCAATCCGCAACTCCGGCTCTCGGGAGGAGCCGGCTACGGAATGCATGGACGCCGGGTGCTTTACACCTTCTACAAAAACCTCTTTCATGGCCAGTGGGCTGGTTCCTACATCTTCTGGCAATATTCGATCCTCAACCCCGATTACCGGTTCTGCCAGAGTGCACTGGATATTCAGCGCGGTTATCGCGAACTGGTCGGCGGTGCGGTGGCGGATTTGATCCGGATGGCCAGGCGCGAGAATTTCGGCATCGGCATCCATTATTCCTACCCCAGTATCCATGCCGCATGGATTATCGACGGGGGCATCCGTGCCGATCGTATCTCCGCTAACTGGGGTGCCACGGGCAACAAGTTCCGATTTAGCCGTGATGGCTGGATGGGGATACTCGAAGATCTGGGGCTGCAGTACGACTTCGTCCCGCGTCAATGGATCGAGGCCGGTGAGCTGAATCGGCGCGGGTTCCGCGTGTTGATCTTGCCTTTTTCGTTGGCCATCAGCGACGCCGAGGCCGATCAGCTGCGTGCGTTCGTTCAGCAGGGCGGCGTGCTAATCGCCGACGGCCAGGCTGGGATCATGGACGGCCATGCGGGATGGCGGCGGAGCGGCGTTCTGGACGAGTTGTTCGGCATCCGCCAGGCAACTCCGATGCGACGGGAGCAGCTACGCTCGACCGATCCTGATCCTTTCCTCGTATTGGCAGGTGCGGAACCACTCGACCGGATCGGCAAGGCTCCCGTGTTGCTGGTGCACCGGTACGGTAAGGGAAAAGCGATCTACCTGAACTTTTTCCTTGCTTCCTACTCTCAGGACCGCCTCGAGGGACGGGCCGCACGCTGGAAGACGTTAGTCGCACGGGCCCTCGCCGAAGCTGGAATACAGAGCCCTTACCAGTTCTACGACGAAGATGGACAGCCTCTTGAAAATTTTGAGGTCATCCCTTATCGTGCGGGACGGGCGCGCCTGTTGGGGCTGGTCAAAGAGGACCATTGGCGCGTTGAGTCCAGGCAAGTGCGAATCGAACTGGGGCAAGCCTGGCACGTCTACGA
>JAUQPO010000051.1 GCA_030550335.1 Acidobacteriota bacterium | reverse complement strand
GCGTGTGTTCGCTCTAAGCCCGTCCAAAGTGCGGCTGCCGCGGGCACCCCATAGCTGCGGTGCATCAAGGGCCCAGCCAGAGCTGCGTAGGCTGCCCAGTGGAGCCCTTTGATCAGGCAGAACAGAGTGAATACCCCCAAGCTGCCTGCTAGGCCCATACGGCCGTAATGCTCCAGTACGCCCTGGATCCAATAGCAGGTGGCACCCCAATAAACCATCCCGGCCAGCTCGCCCCACAGCAACCGCCGCCACCATTCACGTTCGCGATAAACGCCGAGAAGCAGCGGCGTAAGCCCCACCGGCGCCAGGAACTGCAAGTTTAGAGGCGGGAACGTGGCGAACAGCAGCAAAGCTGTAGCCACCGCTAGGAGAGCATTCACCATCGCTGGCTGCTTATGGACTCTCCCAAATAGTTTCGGCCAAATAAGAACTGCGCACGAACGGGCCACTCAATACTGCACGGAAGCCGAGCTTCAACCCATAATTGCGATATTCCTCGAATTGTTCGAGAGGTACGTAGGCGACGACAGGGAGATGGCGGCGGGTTGGCTGCAGGTACTGCCCGATAGTGACCACGTCGACCCCCACGCGGCGCAGGTCCTGTAACACTTCCTGCACTTCTTCAGGCTGCTCCCCCAGGCCTACCATCAGGCTTGATTTGAGAAGCACCGAGGGTGCGTAATCCCGAGCAAACCGCAACACAGCCAAAGAGCGATTGTACCGGGCCGCTGGTCGCACGCGCGGGTATAACCGGGGTACTGTCTCTACGTTGTGGGCGAACACATCCGGACCGGCGTCGAGAACCACTTGCACCGCAGCCAAATCACCCCGGAAGTCGGGGACCAGCACTTCGACCCGGGCTCCCGGCAGGACCTCACGAATGCTACGAATCGTCTCGGCGAAGTGAGCGGCGCCGCCGTCTGGTAAGTCGTCACGAGTAACGCTGGTCACGACCACGTGTTGGAGGCCCAGCTCGCGGGCGACGGCAGCCACGTTGCGCGGCTCTTCGGGGTCGACAAGCAGTGGGCGCATTGCCTGAGTCGCGCGCGGCACGCTACAAAAACCACAACTGCGCGTGCACCAGTTGCCCAGGATCATGAATGTCGCCGTGCCGCGGTGGAAGCATTCGTGCAAGTTTGGGCAGCGGGCTGACTCGCACACAGTGTGCAAGCGATGCAGGCGCAGCCGTGCGCGGAGAGTCATCACGCTGGCGTGATGGGTAGCGGGTTTGCGCAACCAGTCCGGAAGCCGGCGGCGAGTACCGAGCGTTACAACGTCGATTAGTTGGGGTTGGGTCGACTCACCAGGTTGAGCTGTCCCCATGCACCTTAGTATCGCCTGAGCAGAGGCTTGAATCCCGCCGCTTGGAGCCGGGCCCGCACGCGCTCCACATCCGCCTCGCTGGTCAGTGGTCCTACGAGCACCCGGATCAGCCCCTCCCGGCCAGGGACGGGCGCCAGTTTGGTAGGGAAACCCTGAGATTCGAGTTTTCCTGCCAGTGCACGGGCATCGGTTTCGGCCACAGCTGCGACCTGCCAGTAGCTTTCTCCAGGGCGAGGCTCCCCAGGTCGAGCCAGCGCTGCGGACGGCTGAGCCGGGGTCGTCGTTGGGGTCGTCTTGGATGCAGCGACGCCAGGCTGGGTGGGCTCCGCTTTGCCCTGGGAAGTCGGAGCCGACGTGGCAGCTGGGGCAGCCGGTGAGGCGGCTTCTGAAGCGGGTTCGGTCCGGCTGGCCGCTGCACCAGTTTCCGGTTGTGTTGCGGGCTTCTGTATCTGGGCGATGGTGGGAGATCCAGAACCACCTGGCTCCACCACCATCGGAGCTTGGGCAGGTCCTAGTCGGCGGCTCACTTCCAAACCGGCGTTCCGCCCAACGATATAACCCATCGTGAAAAACACCCCAAGTAGCACCACCAGCAAGAACAGAATCGTTAGGAGCTGGCGGTTACCTAGGACCAGCTCGAATTCACCCTCTTCGTTTCTCGGCATCGTCCTCCATTTAACTCCGGCGTCGCTTGCCTAGCCACCCTCAGCCAGCCGACCACGCGGGCCCTACTTACCCTTCGTCAGAAGCCGGGTTTTCTTTAGAGACGGGGCTGGTAGCTGTCACCGGCGCGCCTGCAGGAGCGGTGCGCGTATAGCGCTCGAGCGCCTCCCGGAAAGGCAAAATCAAGTCGATCGGCAGCGGGAAAACAATCGTGGTATTCTTCTCGGCCCCTAGCTCCAGCAGCGTTTGCAAGTACCGCAACTGAATGGCCATCGGCTGCCGCTGGATCATTTCGGCGGCCATGGTCAGCTTCTCGGCAGCCATGTACTCGCCTTCGGCGTGAATGATCTTGGCACGCCGCTCCCGCTCGGCTTCTGCTTGGCGGGCGATTGCCCGGATCATGCTCTCCGGCAAGTCGACGTTCTTGACTTCCACCAGTGTCACCTTGACGCCCCACGGATCGGTCAACTTGTCCAGTACGGTCTGTAACCGCAGGTTCACTTTTTCGCGGTGCGCCAGCAACTCATCCAGCTCAACCTCCCCGAGCACGCTGCGCAGGGTCGTTTGCGCGAGCTGCGAGGTCGCGTACAAGTAGTTCGAAACCTGCAAGATGGCCTTCTTAGGATCGATCACCCGGAAATACACTACGGCATTGACCTTCACTGTGACGTTGTCGCGGGTGATCACATCTTGAGGAGGCACATCCAGCGTCTCCGTCCGCAGTGAAACCCGCACCATGCGGTCGATCGGGGCAAACACCAAGATCAAACCCGGCCCCTTGGGTTCGGGCAGCACCCGCCCTAAACGGAAGATTACCCCCCGCTCGTACTCGGCCAGCACTTTGATGGCCGAGAGCAGATACAGGATCACAATGATCAACGCGATCATCGGGACGTCAAACATTGCTCTCTCCTTTCCCCGTCGACACAGGCTCCACTCGCAAGGTCAAACCGTCTACACCGATGACCCGCACGCGTGTGGATGCCTTCACCGGCACTGTAGCTTCCGCGTCCCAGAACTCCCCGTGGACGAAAACCTTCCCCTCCGGGTTGAGATCGGTATAGGCTGTGCCGACCTCGCCGATCATCCCGGCGGTTCCTGTGGCTACCTTGGCGCGCCTGGCCTTGAGCACCAAAGCTAGCAAGAAGATTGTAATTCCGGCAAACGGGAGGGTTACAGCCAAAGCGGTACTGAGGTGGATCCGGATATCGGGCGGGCCCTGGATCAACAGCAGCGCCCCCAGTACCATGGCTATGGCCCCGCCTATGCCCAGGATCCCGTGAGAAGCCAAGTGGGCTTCCAGAACGAACAGAATGATTGCCAGCACCAGCAACGCTACACCAATCCAGTTAATGGGCAGCACTGAAAGGGCTGACAGCCCCAATAAGATCAGAATGCCACCCGCTACTCCCGGAACGATCAGGCCCGGCGAAGAGAACTCAATGTACACACCGAGTGCCCCCAGGATTAGCAGGATGAAGGCTATGTTCGGATCGGCAATCGCCGAAATGATCCGCTCCCGAATCGTTTTTTGGTACTCGCTCACCACGGGCATGCTCAGCCGCAAACGGACCTTAGTGCCGTCGAATCGAGTGATCTCCCGGCCCCGAAGTTTCTCGAACAGTTCCCGCTCGTTGCTGGCCACCAGTTCGATCAGGTTGTTCTTGAGCGCCTCCTGCTCGGTGAAGGAGCGGGCTTCCAGTACAGCTTTCTCCGCCAACTCACTATTCCGGCCCCGGCGCTGTACTAAAGTGCGCAACGCTGCCGCTGCGTCGCTCTCAGCCTTCTTGCGGAGAACGGGATCCATCTCTTGTCCCAGCAGCACTGGCGATGCGGCACCAGTATTGGTGCCCGGTGCCATTGCAGCGATGTCGCCAGCCTGGAGGATGAAAAACCCGGCCGAAGCTGCCCGGCCTCCACTGGGGGTGACGTAGGTCACCACTGGGACTGGCGAGGCCACAATCTTTTCCACAATCCGGCGTGTGGCCTCCAGAAATCCCCCTGGCGTGTTGAGCCGGATTAACAACAACTC
The DNA here is from genome assembly GCA_030550335.1 of Acidobacteriota bacterium. Lineage (GTDB taxonomy): Bacteria > Acidobacteriota > Terriglobia > Bryobacterales > Bryobacteraceae > JAUQPO01. The sequence continues at coordinate 9,862 of JAUQPO010000051.1, read as the reverse complement.
TGCCTGTTGCTGCTGCGCTTGCAAGATGGCGTGCTCGATGATCTCCGCGGTAATCGGGTGGACTACCCCTTCGATCGACACCGCCACCACAGTGGAGGCCTGTAGGGCGGTAGCCAGGAGCAATCCCAAGGCAAGTCGGACCAGACGGTGGAGCACAGCCAGAACCTTTCCCAACTATATCATTCAGCACGGAGTGACTGTCCGTTTGTGGTATCGGGGCTGGCGCGGCTGTAGAGGACCCTAGCCGCCGGAGCTTTGAGGGGCGTCGGCGGAACGTTAAGCGACCCACAGCGACAGCTGCTCCGTCCCCAAGGGGATCAGAGAGCACCGCTGTCGCTTGCGGTCCCGCCGTCCACCGTACAATCTCCCAGGTTGCCAAGGGCATTGTCGTTCACACTAACCCGAACGTGGCTCCCAAGTCCGCAGACGATCGCTGGCTCGGTTTAGACTCGTCGTTAACCATGCGTGCTCGCTGGATATCACTCACGATTCTGTTACTGACTTTGCAGTGTGGCGAGGGACCGAGTCAGCCCCGTTCCCGGACCCCAAGCTCGCTCGAGGAGTTGCACAGCAGCTTGTTGCTCATCGATGCTCATAACGACTTGCCGAGCTACACGGTCCGGGGCGTTGACGTAGGCAAGCCACGTAACGAGGGGCACACAGACCTACCAAGGTTGCGCCAAGGCGGCGTGGATGCGGTGTTCTTTTCTGCCTACGTCGCGCGAGGTTACGTGGGGAAAAACCAAGCTGCCCACCGTCTGCTCGAAATGATCGACGCCATTCGTACGGACATCGTGGAACGGTACCCCAATGATTTCGTGCTTGCCTTGACGGCTGACGACATCCAGCGCGCCCACCGGGAAGGGAAGATCGCCGCATTGATAGGCATCGAAGGAGGGCACGCGATTGAAGACAGTCTTCGGATCCTCCGTTGCGCTTACGCTCTAGGGGCCCGCTATATGACCTTGACTCACGCGAACACGAACAATTGGGCAGACTCCTCGGGGGACCTGGACGACCCTACGGTAAAGCACCATGGCGGACTTACCCCTTTCGGCGAAGAAGTGGTGCGCGAAATGAACCGGTTAGGGATGATCGTCGATGTGTCGCACGTCTCCGACCAAACGTTTTGGGACGTCCTGCGCGTGAGCCGCGCCCCGGTAATCGCTTCGCACTCCAGTTGCCGGGCGATTTCCCACATTGCGCGAAACTTGAGCGACGAGATGATTCGCGCCTTGGCCCAGAAAGGGGGCGTGATCTGCATCAATTTCGGCTGCGAGTTCGTCTCGCAGGCCTCCGCTGATGCGTCGCCGTATTTCAACCCGAAACTAGCAAAGCAATTGCGACCGGGCGAGCGCCCGCAGGTGCCACGAGCCCGGCTCGAGGATGTGGTAGCTCACATTGAGCGGGTGGTAAAGGTGGCCGGCATCGAGGCTGTGGGGATTGGTAGCGACTTTGACGGAGTGGAGTGTACACCCATCGGCTTGGACGATGTGTCGAAGTTCCCGGCTCTGACGGAGGCTCTGCTCGCTCGGGGCTACCGCCGCGACCAGATCGCGCAAATCTATGGGGGCAATCTGCTCCGCGTCATGCGGGCAGTAGAAGCTGTGGCGCGGCAACTGCGCTCGGGCCGATAAGGTGGCTATAGATGAGCATTTACTGCAGGCAGTCCTGACGTAATGCATCCTGCCGCGTGCATTCCCCTTATCCGAAGCCGATGCGGGCGTGGCTGATGGGGACTTGTGCAGCTCGGACGCGCAAGCCACTCATGAACCCTCGACTTTCCTGCGGAAAGGAGCGAGCACCCCTTGCTCATCCACAGAGAGCTAGGGCTGGAAGCGAGTTTCAACTAGTCTTTTCGCCCGCCACTCCGAAATCTCTTGAATCGCTTGCTTCGTTTGATCTCCGCAGATCTTCTCCGGCTCGAACATTACCCGGACGGTCCTTACAGCGCGTTTGGCGTAAGCGCTCGGGAGGCCGGTTTTTTTTTCCTCCACGTTGTCTCCACTTTCGCGGGGCAGCCCGCACATGGAAAGCCTTTGCCCGTGACAGGTCTTTTCGATTGCGCCCGGATAGCCGAGCGTGAGCGTTCGTGCCTGCGTGAGGATCGGTAGCGCAGCGATCGCTGCTCGTCGTGCGAGAGGTTGGATCTGGTTTCTCTCGCTTGGGCTTCCGGTATGTGGCTACAGCAGCGGCATGGGCGTAGTTTTCCCCTCCTCTACCCGTTCGATTGCGCGATTATCGGGGCGACAGCCTATAGGGGTTCCCGTGGGCATTTCAGGCAGAGTTCCACCAAATCTTCGACCCTGACCGTGCCCACACACATGACTGTGTCCGCGCCGCCCCAATAGAGCTTCAGCGTGCCATCGGGTTCCGGGATGGCACCGCAGGTGAACACCACGTTGTGCACGTAACCGGTGATTTCCCAAGGGTCCTCCGGCTGTAGGATCCATTCGTCGGCCACTCCCAGCACGCGACTCGGGTCTCGCAAGTCATGCAACGCTACGCCCAGGCGGTAAACCGCGCCGTCCATGGTTTTGAAGACCCCGTGGAAAATGTTCAGCCAACCACGGTCGGTCCGGATCGGGGGAGCCCCCGGCCCGATTTTCATCTCGTCCCAGTGGTAGGGGAGCGGGGCAATGATCCGGCGGGACTGGCCCCAGTGGATCAAGTCTGGCGAGTAAGAGATCCAGATCGACCATGGGGTGATCTCAGTATGTGGGCGATCCAGCCGGACGTAGTAGCCGTCGAATTTTTCGGGAAACAGAACTACGTTGCGGTGATCAGCTTGAGTGATAAAGGCGATGCGTTCGACAGTGGTGAAATCTAGCGTACGCGCTAAACCTATCCGAACGCCGTGCCGGGAATAGGCGCTGTAGGTAATGTAGTACACACCGTCGATCGGCGTGATCCTGGGGTCTTCCACGCCGAATTCTTCGTATTCGGCCCACGGTTGTTCGCGAGCGGGTTCCATGAAGGGCTCGGCGGCTACCCGGAAGCGGAAACCATCGTCGCTTTCCGCGAGCCCCAGGATGGACCGGCCGTTGCGCCGATGGGAGCGAAAGATCATGATGTAGCGTTCGCCGTGCTTGACCACGGCAGCGTTGTGCACGGTCTCTACAGGGTAGGGAACGTCTCGCTTAGTCAAGATCGGATTGCCGGGATAACGTTGAACGATAGGGCGTCGGCTCGACGGCATAACTTGGATCAGCACAGAGGTCTTTTCGCGGCAGCGAGCAAGGTTGCTGCCTGCAAATGGGGAGAGACCACATTCTAGCGCATGTCACTCTAATGCTCACCGAAGTCCACTTGACTAGATGTGATGGAGTTTGCCAGCCGAGGGCCGTACTTCTGTAGGCCTGCTACTCCGCTTGCCTATGGGCTTTACGGTCTCCCCGCTGAAGCTGGCCCCTCTCAGTTAGCTTCCGTCGTGGCGCTGCTCGTCGGCCTCAAGCAGCGCTTCAATCGCTCGGCAAAGTCCCGCAGGAATTCTTCGCGCCACCGGTTGACGTGTCTGGCACCCCGGTGGATACTTTCGGCGGCTTCTGGGGTTTGGTCGTCGGTCCACCAGTTTGGATGAACCCCTGACGGTCGCTGGGTGCGTTCCAACGGTGGGAAGACAGCGGTAAAGCTGCCCTTGGCACCATTGAGCCCGGTGAAGTTGCTCTGAATCTCGTACGTCCACACCTTCGGATCCCGGGGCGAAAAGCGGAATCGCAAGAATCGCCCGTCGTTGAGCGCCTCCACCGGTACGCGATGATCAAACAGTACTCGCGCCCAGTGCTTCCGCGTCATACCCGGCGGCAGTGGAAGGGCAAACTCTACGATGCCGAACACTTCCACTTGATCCCGCTCGCTCGTCAATCGATGAAACACGGTCTTGCGCCCGTCCCAGACTCGTTGGAACTTACCTCCCCAGCCCGGTTGAGAGGGGTCCTCCGGATTGCCTCGGAGAAGGAACCCGACTGACGGGCTATCACCCATCTTCAGCACACCGCCAAGCTGCATGGCGAAAAAGCTCCCTAGTGCTCCGCGACCTGCCACGTGGGTATTGACGAATTGCCGGTTATCAAGGTCTCCGGTCTGGTTGCCGCCTACAAACCAACCCCGGTAAGTCGAGTTGCACTCGATCATCCACAGCTGCGGGTGGTTCTGCTGGATGTAGTCGTAGGCGTCGGCGCTCCACATCTTATTGGGGCCGCCGATGAAATAAACGCGCAACTTTGGTCGTATGTCCGGGGCATCATGCAGCGCCTGCGCCAGATCTTCCAGGCCGCCCCAAACCAGCACATATAAGGGTCGGGGATCGGGTCGCCTAGCGCACCAGATGATCCACTCCGAGCCCTCGGTTGGCCGGCCTACGCCCGTAGGGCCCGCGCGATCAATCGCGCCCTGTTTGGTAATTGCCCGCAGCTGAGCCGGCGTAGGATAGAGCGGCGAATGAGTTCGGAGCTTCGGATAGTCGCGCTCGTAGCACTCGATCACCCGCAAGATGTCGGCTTTGCGACCAGGGCCGTACGGAGAAGAGACCAAACCTTCTAGGTCAAGGAGGTCCGAATAGAGGAGCAAGTGGACCATCGACTGGAAATCGTCAGCGTCCGTGCCGCCGATGTCCGTGGAGACGATGACACGATACCGGTAGCCAGCCAGTGCGCCACGGTCTGGGCTGTTGGAATTGGCTATTTGCGTCAGTGAGGCGAGCAGGTACAGAACTCGGCTGAACATCCTTAAAGCTTTTCCCACTGCCGATCCCAGTGGAGGGCTCACTGTGAGGGCTGGCGGTGTGGTCGGTGTTCCCCAGCGCCTCTGTGGCATAGGCGGGTCCTCAGCGTTCAACGTTGTACCGTAACGATAACTCGCCGGTAGCGCGTCAACGGTGGCTCCCCACCGTCTGTGACCTGGCAGATGACGTGGATTGTGTCGCCCTCGGTCGCGTCGCGCGGCACGACGAAGGAAGCCGTGGGCTGGTCAGAATGGAGAATCTCAATCTGGCCGCGATACGTGCCCGCTTCACGGTAGTGCCACCAATTGTAGTTCAGCCGGTTGCCATCCGGATCGGTGGATGGCCGGGCGTCGAGGCGCACCGTCTGTCCAGGCCTAGCCTTAAGGTCCTGGGGATGGCCCAGCTTCACAACGGGCGGGTGGTTAGCTTCTCGATAGGATCTCACGCACCAATCAGCGCGAGCTGCAAAGTCGTTCTGGACCGCCTCGACCCATTGCCAGATCGGCCGGTAGTATTCAGTGAGCACTGCGTAGTTCGGTTCCTTTTTGCGGCGCTCGAGTCGGCCCCAGGCGGAACCCGCAAACCACCTGCCCTCGGGATACCGGTAGCCTGGTTCGGGCACCGGATCGAGCCAGATGTTCTCCCGCACTCGCACATAGCGGCCTCCCCAGCCACCCCAGTCAGGGGACTCCAGGTTTCTCAGCCCGGTGTCGATGGCATGTAAAAAAGCGGGCGAGTCGCCTTCGGAGCGGAAGGAACCATCGGGCTGAGCTTTGTAAAGAGCCGTCAGAGGACCGTGGTGATCGAGAATGTGCTGCTTCATCCAGGTAGCGCTGAAAAACTGCTGTTGTGGGGGAGGGATCAACCTGCGCCAGTCGTAGGCGATGACTTCGAACTGGTCGGACACGATCGTGAGGATGTTATGCCGGCCCCAGTGGGGACGGATGTAGTCCTGGTAAGTCGAGTCCTGTTCCCAGATGAAAAAGAACCGGATCTTCCTCGCCACTTCTTCCATCCGTTCGGGGTAGCGTTCCTCGATGGTCTTCAAGGCTCGTGCGATAGTATTGATGCCGCCCCATGCTTGGATCCATACTGGGCGCGGGTCGGATCGATCGAGCAACACTCTGACGATCAGTTCGGAGCCCGGAGTGATCTCTTCCATTTCCCCTTCGGCGTTGACGTTGCCCACTACAGTCCGTTCTCGCAAATATGTCGGCTTAGGATAACGCGGGTCATGCTGGACCAGGTTAGGGTACACCTTCTCGTACGCATCCAGATACGGCTGTACCCAGTCGTCCCCGGCCCAGCGATGGCCACGCCAATGGTATTGAGAACTCGTGAGGACGATCCCCTCTACGTCGAACTCGTTGGCGCAGAGCAGGAATCGAACCATGGAGCATTCATCATCGATTTCTCCATCGGTCGTGACCAAAACGCGTGCACGCCCCTGGACGAGCTGGCTCAAGGTCAACAAGGCGAGCAGCAATGGGCACATGACCTTCATGTTCCGGCCTCCTGGCGACTCGTTAAGCTGAACGCTTTCGATTTTCTATAACTGTCCGTCGACCCTGCAGACGGATAGGTGTCTGGGGTGAACACTATCGGAGTGTGAAACTGCTCCACAGATTCTGAGGGGAAAGGGTCCGGGTTGCTTGATCCATGATCCCCCGGAGGCCTTCATTCTGGCCGGCCTGGGGCGCACTTAGCCAGGATACTGTCCAGCTCAGCAACCAGATCGGGTCGCCCTTCTCGTTCGAAAATCTGGCGGTAGACGTGGAGATAGTCGTTAACCATCCGGTCTGCGGTAAACCGTTCTTCCACCCACCGTCTGCATTCTCGCCGGTCGATTTCAGGGATGCGACGCAGCGCTTTCACAGCTTCTTCGATCGATTCACACAGAAAGCCCGTGACTCCGTCGCGGATGATCTCCGGCATACTGCCACGCCGAAACGCCACCACAGGGGTGCCGCAAGCCATCGCTTCCACAACCGACAGGCCGAACGGCTCAGCAAAGTTGATCGGATGAAGCAACGCGTAGGCTCCCCCCAGCAGCTGGTTGCGCAATTGAGGGCCGGCACTGCCCACGTAGATGACCTTGTCTCCGTCCAGCTCTGGCTCCACCCAGCGCTTGAAGTAAGCCTCGTCTTGAATGATGCCTGCGATCACCAGGCGCATATCAAACCGCCGGGCGATTTCGATCGCCTCACGAGCGCCTTTGTCATGGTGGATCCGCCCGAAGAACAACAGATAGTCACCTGGCTGTGCCCGGAACTCGAACAAGCGAAGGTCAATACCGTGATGCACGGTCGCAATATAGGTGAGCTCCGGGCTCCGGTCAGCGTCGCTGATCGACACGTAGTAGACGCGCCCGTTGTACTTCTTGTACACCGGCAGGATTTTCGGGGAGGAAAAACCGTGGATGGTTGTCAGGACAGGCGTGCGCGTCATCTTGGTGTAGGTGAGGGGGAGGAAGTCGAAGTGATTGTGAATCAGATCGAATTCGTCACCGTGTTCGAAGCACTCAGAGATATGTAGGCATTCCCAAACTTTTGGATCGATCGATTTGTCTTCCTCATACCCTCGGGGACAAACGGCCCAGAGGCGTGCGCGGGTGATGGAGTCGGCGGTGGCGAACAACGTGACGTCTAGGCCCCGCTCCACCATGCCTTCTGTGATCAGCGACACTACGGTTTCCCAAGGGCCGTAGTGCCTGGGCGGGGTGCGCCAAGCGATCGGGGCGAGCAAGGCGAGCTTCACGACTCGCTACTCCAGTGACGGCTGTGGTGCTTCAGCCAATCCAGCAGCTCGGACAGGCTGGCAGTGGCCAAGGCCAGGCTGGTGTCAGCGGCCCCATAGTAGATGCGGACCTCATCGCCGCGGATGACCCAGCCGCAGGGGAACACCACCTTGTCCACGTCACCAAACAACTCGTATTCCTCCCTTGGGCCGAAGACCCATTCGTCAGAGCGATAGATCACGCGGCAGGGATCGTCACGATCGAGCAACGCCAAGCCGAGCCGGTAAATGCTGCCGCTGGCGGTCGTCCGGACGCCATGGTAGAGGATCAACCAACCCTCGTCGGTGAGAGCGGGAGGCGCCGCTAGGCCTACCTTATTGGCATCCCACCAGCCACCCTTTCTTGCGGGGATCAACACCCGATGGTCTCCCCAGTGCTTCAGGTCCGGCGAAAACGAGATCCAGATGTGGGCAGCTACACTGGGGAAGGTGGATACGGGCCGGTGGATCATGGCCCAGCGTCCGCCGAAGCGCACCGGGAACAGAGCGGCGTCCTTGTCTTCTGGCGGCATCACCGCACCGTGCCGCTGGAAGTGCTTGAAATCACGGGTGCTGGCCATCGACACGAGCGGTCCCGCCTCGGAATAGGCTGTGTACAAGATGTACCACTCCTGCCGCTCTTCAATGTAAGTGATCCGCGGGTCCTCAATTCCCCAGATCTCTTCCGGATGCTCGACCGGGTCAGGCATCAAGGTCGGTTCCGGATCGATCCGCCAGTTGTTGACTCCGTCTGGGCTGCGTGCCACTGTCAGGTGCGAAAATCCCCTGCGGTCTTCTACGCGCATTAGCAACAGAGTCTCCCCTTCGAACTCGGTCACACCAGCGTTGAAGACGGAGTTGGCGGGATATGGCAGATGATCGACCGTGATGATCGGATTGTTCGGGTGACGCCGGAAAAGTTCCTTAGTATGACTCATACTTACTCTGCGCGCTGGACCTCCTGCCGACGAAAATTCGTTTGCTCGGTAATCGGGAGCAAACCCTGCTTTGCTTTAGAACTCGGGCTCCAGTTCGACTCTCCGGCCAGTCCGCTTAGCTTCTCGGGCTAGCTCATAGGCCTGGCAGTACTGCCGCACGACAATCTCCCAGGACACCACCTCATCCAGGTACCGCTTCAGGTTCTCGCCGAGCTGCAGCCGCAGCTGCTCATCGCAGGCCATCCGGATCATGTGCTTACGCAGCATGGCCTTGTTGGTGAACAACAGCCCCCCCTCGCTTTCCAGCGCTTGTGCTGTCAGGCCCTCCAGCGGCGCAGTCGTGATGAATGGCTTGTTCAAGGCGATGACGCGGGCCAGTGTGCCCGATTGCGTTTCATCGGTCGAGGGCAGGACGATGAAGTCGCACACGGCCATCATTTTGTAGTAAATCTCGCCGCGCGGGATGAATTCATAATAATGGGCCAGGCCGCGGGTTTCCAGCCGTAATGCTTGAGCCTTCCAGTCTTCGTACTGTGGGCGGTCGTGGGGATCTCGGATAGTTCCGGCAGCCAGCAGATCCCAGTCCTGACCGGATAGGCGAAGAATCTCATCGTGGACCTCTTCCCACATGGATAAGACAATGTCCCAGCGTTTGTTGGCTTGGATCCAACCGATCATTCCTACGATGTGATCGGCCAGTCCGACTTTGTCCAGCCCTAGCTCCTGACGCAATTTCGGAACTTCATGGATACCCCAGCGTCGGTCGGGCCGGGCACCATGCGGCACGATCATAATGTTCCGCGGCGTTTCCCACCCGTAGCTCGGGAACGTCCACTCCAGCCGCCACTTCTGGTAGTGGCACTTGAACAATACTACGTCGGCGCGCTGGCAGAGCTGGTAGATGAAATCCGCTTCTTGGTCGCGTAGTCGGCCATGGACCGTGTGCGGCTCTACGACTATGGGATAGTCGCTGATGGCTTCTAGCAGATCCAGAAAGCCCGCATTCCCGTCACCCACGCCACGAGGATCCCGGTACTCGTACAGGCCGTATTCGTGCTCTAAATGAACCGCGTAGGGGTCCAACTCCCGGATCTTTTCGGCCACCGGTTTCCACCAGGTGGGCCGGTCAATCTTGATGATGGGGAACACCCCCTCGCCTTCCCCGTCGGTGTGACTGATCACCAGGACCTCCCGATCGGGGTTGGCCTTCTGAAGGAACTCCCGAGCCTCCTCGGTGAACGTGGCAATGCCACACAATCGGGGCGGGTAAGAGCTGACCATTACGATTGGCTGACCCACGGCAACCCTCTCACAGCATCAGGATGGCTCACACGGTTGTTTCGGTTTCGAGCAGTGCACCCCTTACGGTGGGCGTATGGCGGTCGGCCACGGTGGAGAACTGCAGGAGGCTCAATAAGAGTGCGAG
>JAUQPO010000419.1 GCA_030550335.1 Acidobacteriota bacterium | reverse complement strand
ATGTCTCTGCCGTAGAGATTATCGGCGGGCAGCGGCGTCAGGTGCGGGTGGTCTTGGACCCAGAACGCCTGGCCGCTTACCACCTGAGTCCCTTGGATGTAATGCAAGCTCTCGGGGTCTCCAATCAGGTGGCGCCCTCGGGGCGCTTGGCTCGCCAGAACACTGAGTTCCTGGTCGAGACCGGCGCCTTCTTGCAATCCATAGAAGATGTCCGGAACCTGGTAGTCGCCGCAGCCAACCACAGGCCGGTCTTCCTGCGAGACGTTGCGGAGGTCAGCGACGGGGGCGAAGAGCCCGTCCATTACGTTCACTTCTCCGACGGGCGCGCATTCTATCCTGCAGTGACCCTAGCGATCTCTAAACGGCGCGGCACGAATGCCATCGACGTGGCGAATCGCGTTCTGGACCGTATCGAGTCACTGCGCGCGCGGCTCATCCCGCAGGACGTACAGCTGACGATCACCCGTCACTACGGAGAAACAGCAGCGGAAAAATCGAACGAGCTGCTCTTCCATATGGGCATCGCCGTGGTGTCGGTGAGCGTTCTGATCTGGCTGGCACTGGGCTGGCGTGAATCGTGGATTGTATTCACTGCCATTCCTGTGACCCTGGCCCTCACATTGACCAGCTTCTTCCTTTATGGCTACACGCTCAACCGCATCACACTATTCGCACTGATCTTCTCGATTGGCATCCTTGTCGACGATGCCATTGTCGTGGTGGAAAACATCGTGCGCCACCGGCGTCTTCCGCAGAACCAAGGCCGACCGCTGTGGCAGGTTGCTGTCGAAGCGGTAGATGAAGTCGGCAATCCCACCATCTTGGCCACGCTGACCGTCATCGCGGCCATCCTCCCTATGGCATTCGTGCGTGGATTAATGGGGCCATACATGCGCCCAATCCCTGTAGGGGCTTCTGCAGCGATGTTTTTTTCGCTCGTCGTCGCTTTCGTAGTGACGCCGTGGGCCGCCATCCGCTTCCTAGGCAAACACCCGGCGCATCAAAGCGAACACGAAGACCGGCTCACGCGACTCTACCGTCGGGTGATGAACCCCTTGATTCACCGGCCAGTGGCCCGCGTGGCGTTCCTGGCCCTGGTGCTGCTGCTTCTATTGGGTTCTTGCGGGCTGATCTACCTTGAATTCGTCAAGGTAAAAATGCTGCCTTTCGACAACAAGAGCGAGTTCCAAGTGATCATCGACATGCCCGAAGGAACAACGCTTGAAGAAACCGCCCGCGTGACGCGCCTGCTGGCCGAACAGATCGCCCGTGAGCCCGAGGTCGTGCATCTGCAAACCTATGTAGGCACAGCGGCACCGTACAACTTCAACGGGCTCGTGCGGCATTACTTCCTGCGTCGCGGCTCTAACGTAGCGGACATCCAGGTCAATTTGCTACCCAAACACGAACGCCGGCGTCAGAGCCATGAAATCGCCAAAGCGATCCGAGAGCGGATCGCTCCCCTGGCGCGCCAGCATGGGGCGGCGATCAAGGTCGCTGAGGTACCGCCCGGCCCTCCCGTGTTGCAGACACTCGTGGCGGAGATCTACGGGCCGGATCTGAACCGGCGGGTGGAGATCGCTCGACAGATCCGCGACCTGTTCGAGCAGGTCGAGGGTGTAGTCGACGTCGACTGGTACGTGGAGGATCCGCAGCCCAAGCTGGTCATCGAAGTAGACGAAGAGAAAGCTGCCCTCCATGGGATTAGCGAGCAGCAAGTGGTCCAAGCCCTTGCCTTGGCACTCGATGGGCAAACTGCTGGCTTGCTGCACGATCCTACGGCGAAGGAGGACGTGCCTATCCTCGTCCGACTGGACCGGGCGACACGTTCCGACCTCGACCGGGTGCGTGCCCTCAAATTAAGGGCTCGAGACGGCCATCTAGTGGCGCTCCAAGATTTAACCCGCGTGCGCCAAACAACCTCGGAGCCGTACATTTACCACAAGAACCTCATGCCCGTCACTTACGTGACGGCGGATGTGGCGGGGGTCGTGGAGGCTCCGGTTTACGCGATTTTGGAGCTTGCTCCGAAGATCAACCAGATCAAGCTTCCGGAGGGCTACCGAATCGAACAATATACAGCACGGCTGCCAGGAGAGGCCAGTCGATACGCGATGAAATGGGACGGCGAGTGGCACATCACGTACGAAGTGTTTCGGGACCTGGGACTGGCATTCGCCGCGGTGCTGGTGCTCATTTACATCCTGGTTGTGGGGTGGTTTCAAAACTTTGTGACTCCGCTGGTGATCATGGCGGCCATCCCATTCTCGTTGGTGGGGATTCTACCAGCCCATGGCTTGTTGGGAGCGTTCTTCACGGCCACGTCGATGATCGGGTTCATTGCTGGAGCCGGGATCGTGGTCCGGAACTCGATCATCCTCGTGGATTTCATCGAGCTTCGGT
>JAUQPO010000418.1 GCA_030550335.1 Acidobacteriota bacterium | reverse complement strand
CGCGTCAAAAAGCCCGGTTGGAACCACGTAGTCGAGTTCGCTGCGACTGGAGACACGCGGGCTTGGTTGCAAATCGATGGTAAACCGGCCCCCTCGCTGGTGGTGCGCATCCAAGAAGGGGCCGAGCCTCCGGACGATTTACGGGCTGTCCATCACTGGGCTGAGAAACTCCCATCGTGGAACGCACCCAAGGTCGCCAGTGTGAAAGCCGCCCCTTACCTGGCCAAGGGTGATGGCCAGTCCGATGACACAGCGGCCATCCAGCGAGCGCTCGATGAAAATCGCGACGTGTTCCTGCCGAAAGGCGTCTACCGAATTTCGCAACCGTTGCGCCTGAACCGCGCCAACCGGTTGTTCGGCCTGGGCGTTTACTCCAAAATTGAGCCGTTGCCGGCAGGAGCTTTCGCTCAAGCGGACTCTCCTGCACCTTTGGTCGCGACGGCTGACGCTGCGGACGCCACCTGCGCTTTAGCGTTTGTTGAGCTGTCGTGTCGGTGGCCGGGCTCATACGCCATCCACTGGAGAGCAGGCGCACGATCGATAGTGCGGAACGTGCGCACCGCAGTTAGGCCGTGGCGCGGGCCCGGGCCTTCGGCTGCTCACCCGATGATCGTCATCGAGGGGAGTGGAGGCGGACGCTGGTACAACGTGTCCGCGCACGGGAAGGTCCCTCAAACCCGTGGACACCGGTTCTTGCTGGCGCGGCAAACCTCACAACCGTTATCCATCTACATGCTCAACCCAGGGCATAGGTCCGCGGACTACGTGGTGGAGTTTGACCGGGTGCGGCACCTGCGCGTTTTTGGCGTCGATGCCGGGACGTCAGAGCAGGGTATGGGCCAGGAAGCCGGGCTTGCTTGGGTTCGGGATTCCAGCCACGTGGAGATACTTGGCCATTGGGGAAGCGCAAGCGTGTCCGCGGGTGGGTCGGTCTACCGCATCGAAAGGTCAAGGCCGTTCCGGCTGGTGAACTTAGCGAACCAGCCACGGACAACCCCAACGTCTCGGGCACGCTGGTTCCTTGTCTCGGAATACCCAATCCAAGGTCAGCCGATTCAGGTTCCGGTGGACCAACTTTTACTACTTTACGAGAGGCGTTGACTTGCGGTGAGGCCATTGGGGGTAAGCGTGGGTAGAGCTCCGGACATCCGCACGAAAGCACCTATCTGAGCACAGGCGCAGCGGACGCGCCAAGTTTTGCCGTGTTTTGCCGTCAACCCCGAGCGCACCGGCTAGCTCTCCTGGCTTAGTCGTCCCCCCACGGGGTCTTGAGCTTCAAAGGATAATCGAAGATTGGAATCCGGTAGCCCTTGTGGAGGCTGCATCAGCCGTGGCTTTCATCCAGCTGCCGTACCGAAGTCGTGGGATTTCTACACGCGGGAAAGCTCGGTACCCCTTGTTAGCCGACAGCCGCCCGGTCATTGCCGGTTCGGTTCTGCTTGCCGAGGCGAACCGAGAAATTCTGCCAGCCGTAGCTCCAGCGCTTTCACCCTACGGGCAAGTAGCTCGGCTAACTTCCGGTAGAACGTTGCGGCCACTTGCGTGTCAGCCTCGCATAATGCGGTGACCACCGTGGCCGGCAGTTCAATGGCTTGTACCGGTTCCCGAGCCTTGACTTGGAAGACTGTGAAAGGCTCGCCCAGCACAGCCGACCAGCCGAAAGCCTCGCCGGGCCCCAAAGTCTGAATGCAAACCGTGTAGACGGGACGGCTGACCTCAATACAGGCAGTGCCCGAGACTAGCAAGTAAAACGACGTCGAGGGATCCCCCGTTCGCAGGATGATTTCGTCACGCCCAAACGTGACTGGTCGCGCGTGGCGAGCCAGCTCTACGACCGCTTGATGGGGCAGACCTTCCAAGAACCGGTGCCGCTTGAGTAAGTCCAATAGCGCAATTTCACCCCCCGATTGGGGCATATGCCTCTCATTTACCTTTACCGAGATCCGATTCCGCAAAGCCACTACTGTTCTCTGAGCAATCTACGTGCCAGTCGACTCGTGAAACCCCAGCACATTACCACGCAACCCTGCTGGAGTAGTTTGTCTTGCGCGATAATCAAAGCCTATGTCACCGCACCAGTTCGCCGAAGCCCTCCGCACGCGTCGGCTTTACGGCACGCTCATCGCGTCACCCTCGCCTCACTGGATCGTTGCCACACGAGATCTACCCCTCGATTTCGTTTTCCTGGACACAGAACACCTGCCGATGGATCGGCTGTGGTTGGCATGGATGTGCCGGGGTTACACTGCCGCGGGCCTACCGGTGATCGTTCGCATCCCAACTCCTGATCCACATTGGGCCTCCATGGTTGTCGACGGGGGAGCCAGCGGCGTGCTTGCTCCCTATGTCGAGAGGCCCGAGCAAGTCCGGGCCTTGGTCGGTGCTGTGAAGTTTCGGCCGCTCAAAGGCGAC
>JAUQPO010000417.1 GCA_030550335.1 Acidobacteriota bacterium | reverse complement strand
TGCTTGGCGGAAGATCGAGCGGGCAGGCCTACTAGCCTATTTCGCTTTCGGTGCTTTCTCTGAAGAAGCCCAGGATCGAGGAGAACTAGCGCGCCTGGCTGTTGCACGAGCACGGGAGCGAGGTTGGTGGAGCCCGGAAACGGTCGTAGCCCTGGTGGGAGACCACCCAAACGATATCTACGCGGCACGGTATGCTGGGGCTCGTGCGATTGCGGTGGCCACGGGGCTTTCCACTCGTGAGGAGCTGGAAGAGGCCGGTCCGGACGTCTTGCTTGACGACCTGAGTGGGCTTTCGCTGGAGTTGATCTGCGAGAACCGGATTGAGCTCCCGGGCTTGTGGCGGTGGGACGCACAGGAGCGCTGAGGCGCCGACTGCAGCCACTCTGGATTGGAGACCCACAGTCACCGTGCCACTTGCCGGGCCAGCCACGGACTGGAGGCCGCATAAGATAGAAGGTTTCGGCCTGATGGCATATGACTCCCGAAGAGGTTCGTGCTACCCGCTTCAAACAGCTCGGGTTGGCTGGCGGGTTACTCGCATTCGTGGTGGTGTTATTGTTGCCCAGACTTGGCGGCATGCCTCCGCTTGCCCAGCGCACCCTCGCCGTGGGCTTGTGGATGGTGATCTGGTGGATCACCGAGGCGACCCACTTGGCCATTACGGCTCTGATCCCGCTGGCTACGTTTCCTCTGCTCGGTATCATGCCCAGCGCCCAAGTGGCTCCCCACTACGCCAACCATCTGATCTTCCTGTTCTTAGGTGGCTTTGTCATTGCCCTGGCTATGGAAAAGTGGGATTTGCACAAGCGCATAGCTTTGGGGGTGGTGGCGCGTGTTGGTCAACGACTGGACCGGTTGGTCCTTGCATTCACATTAGCCACGGGTTGCCTGTCAATGTGGATTTCCAACACCGCCACTACGTTAATGATGCTGCCCATTGCGATGGCGGTGGTGAATCAAGCCGCGGAGTTGATCCCGCCGGGCCAGTTACCCGGAGGGGTGGGTCTCGCCCAGATCCGTGCCAGCCTCGGTCTGGCGCTGATGCTGGCCATCGCTTACGGCTCCAGCATAGGAGGTGTCGGCACACTGGTAGGTACGCCCACGAACATTGCTCTGGTCGGCTTCTTGCACGAACGCTTTCCTCAGCAACCACCGATCAGCTTTTACCAGTGGATGCTCATAGGAGTGCCGTTAGTAGCAGTTTTCTTGCCGTTCACAGCTTTCTACTTGTGTTGGCTGTCTCGCCCAGTGCGTTTGACTCGCGTACGTATCCCGATCTGCACCGCTGTCATTGAGCAGGAACGTCAACGTCTGGGGCCAATGAAGACACCGGAGAAGGCGACGTTGGTCGTCGGTCTGGTGACGGCCGGGTTGTGGATTTTCCGTGAGCCGATCCAGCTCGGCTGGTGGAGTCTTCCAGGCTGGAGCCAATGGTTGCCCTGGGGCGGTCATGTGCACGATGCGACTGTGGCGATGTTTTCTGCCGGCCTGTTGTGCCTTCTTCCGGCGCGTTTGCGGGGGCCTTTAGAGTGGCGCGGGCGCCAGGAACGATTCGTCATGGACTGGAACACTATCCAGCAGCGGTTGCCCTGGGACGTCCTGTTGTTGTTCGGGGGTGGCTTCGCGCTAGCGGCAGGGGTGGAGCAGAGCGGCTTGGCGTCGTGGCTGGCTCAACAGGCGGGCGCTTTGCGGGCCCTCCCACTGTGGGGATTGGTGATGTTCGCGTGCTTGTTAACCGCCGTGCTGGGAAGCGTGGCGTCGAACGTGGCTACGGTGCTCATGTTATGCCCGGTTCTCACGGAGGCCGCTTTGAGGTTGGGCGTCCATCCTTATTTGCTTCTCGTGCCGGCCACGGTGATGGCTTCATTCGACTTCCTGCTCCCCGTGGGAACGCCGCCCAATGCGATCATCTTCAGCAGTGGCTGGGTTACAGTGCCCGCCATGTTTCGCGCCGGGCTGGGGCTACAATTGGTTTCCGTGGTTTTGGTGCCTTTACTGGTATACCTGCTCGGGGGGCGGGTCTTCGGGTTTTAGGAGTCTTTAGTTCTTCAGTAAAAGTCGATTCCCAAGCGCTGAGCCACGGACCGGATGTACCGGGCGCCCTCAGCATACTCCTCGGGCGTCTTCAAATGTTCCATCATTAACGGCGCGTCGACGGGCAGGCGAGCCAGTTCCTGAAGGTACGCTCCATAATCGATTTGCCCCCGACCCGGAACCACTTCCCGGAAGTGAACGTTCATCTCCACGACCCATTCGAGGTCCTTTGCGTGACAGGAAACGACCCAACGCCCCAGTTTGGCGAAGCACTCGCGGATAAACGCCGCATTCTCGTAAAAGCGCTTTGGCGAATTGATCCCGTTACAAACGTCGATGTGCACGGCAAAGGCCTTGCGGTCGACGGCCCGGATCAATTGCA
>JAUQPO010000416.1 GCA_030550335.1 Acidobacteriota bacterium | reverse complement strand
ACTTGCTGCGCACAAAGTGTGCTCGCAGCCCACAAGTATCCCAACATCCATATACGGCGCATGCTGAGTCAAAGCCTCTACCCAGCTTACCGTCAGGGGGTGCCGATGAGCTCTATAAACGGTCTGACTTTTTGGCGCGGGACGAGTAATGCTCGGTGACATGTCACCGGAGACATTCGCTACTCCCACGAAGTTCCATCAATCGCAGACCCCTTTGGAATGAGGCAAGTGCTACGACCCACGAAATCTATCTTGGCGGTGCGCTGTTCCACCAACGGGCATTTGCGGGCAAGTTGAACTGCCGGATCGGATGAAAGTGAAAGGAAAGGTGGTGCCCAGTCTGAAGCCACCTCACGGCGTATTGCCGGAGCGAATTCCGAGATGCCCTTTGGGTCCTTCGCCTTCGACGCCAACCGACACGTTTTTGTCGCTTTGAACCGGCTGTGCGAGAGCCCGCGGGGATGCCAACATCAAGAGCGCGATATACTGCGACGGGAGCTGCTATGGCCAGGTTGGCGATTCGTGGTGGAACACCTGTGAGAACTAAACCTTTCCCCCGCTGGCCGCAATACTCGGAAGCCGACGTCGAGCGGGTTTGCGAGGTCATCCGGAGCGGCAACTGGGGAGGATTCCCGTTTCCCAACCGCTGGGCTCGCGAATTTGCCGAGCGGTTCGCGCAAGCCCACGGGGCCCGGTATGGTGTTGCGGTGGCTAACGGGACAGTAGCGTTGCAAGTGGCTCTGCGGGCCGTAGGTTTACGGTTTGGGGACGAGGTGATCGTGCCCGCATACACCTGGGAAGGGACCGCAGCAGCGGTCTTATTCGAAGGAGGCGTGCCGGTGTTCGTGGATGTGCGGGCTGACACCTGGTGTTTGGATGAGCGTTTGGTGGAGCAGGCCATTACGCCGCGAACGCGGGTGCTGTTGCCGGTGCACCTGGCGATGCGCTTCGCGAACATGGACGCGCTCAACGAAATAGCGCGGCGGCACGGCCTGGTGGTTATCGAAGATTGCGCTCACGCCCATGGGGGACGGTGGCGCGGGCGTGGCGCAGGGTCAATGGGGGACCTAGGCTGCTTCAGCTTGCAGACCAGCAAGCTGATGACTGCCGGTGAGGGCGGCGTGGTCATCACCAGCAACTTGGAGTACCACGAGATCGCGCAATCCTATGTCAACTGCGGGCGTGCGAGTGAAACAGACCAGTACGGGCGACGGCTGGTAGGTGCCAATTTTCGCATGACCGAGCTCCAAGCCGCCCTATTGATGGGACAACTGGAACGGTTGGCGGAGCAGAACGCCCGGCGGGCGGACAACGCCCGGCGGCTCACTCAGGGCCTTGCTCAAATCCCCGGCATTGCGGTGCTTCCGAGCGATCCAAATATCGATCAAGAGGCGATTTACCAATACGTCTTTCGGTATGTGCCCGCAGAGCGCTCGGTGCACCGGGACGTCTTCGTGCGGGCGTTGGAAGCCGAAGGCATACCTTGCGAAGGGAGATTTTACGAAGCGGTGTATCGCAGCGACCTGTTCCCTGCGAGTCCTACGCAGTTTCCCCAACTGGTGTTGGGACGGGAGCGCCCGATGGATTACCGCATGGTGCACTGCCCGGTCGCCGAACGGCTGGCTTATGAAGAATCGGTATGGCTTCCGCACTTTTTGTTGCTCGGCGACGAGAAGGACGTCAACGACATCGTGGAGGCTGTGGGGAAGATCATGGAGCACTTGGACGAGCTAGAAGGGGTCGACGCCGGTGTCAAGGGGGTGAGCCGCACGAGCCGGTCGAAGCTTGAGCGGGACCGGGCTTGGTAATCGGCCGGTAGGCGCGGGCCCTAAGCAGGCTGCTCGATGGCGTGGTACAGTTCTTTGGTGTCGGCTCCTCAATCCTCGGGCACTTCGAACCGGACCAGCTCGCGGCGGAAGCCCCGAGTGCGCCAGAGGCCATAGAGGACACCCGTGGCAAGCCAGCACGTTCCGACGAGCTTGGCTATGGGTCGCAGGCTCCACCAAATGTAAAAGCAGACTACGAAGCCCGCCAGCGGAGGCCAAAAGGTGGCCCAGTTGCGCTCGGGGCTTCGG
This sequence comes from Acidobacteriota bacterium, assembly GCA_030550335.1. Lineage (GTDB taxonomy): Bacteria > Acidobacteriota > Terriglobia > Bryobacterales > Bryobacteraceae > JAUQPO01. Next base: position 350 of record JAUQPO010000416.1, on the reverse strand, counting down.
ACCCAATACCGTGTGAAAGCCGCTAGGTTAACCCCCATGAACGCGATGAAGGCGCCAAAGTTGAGCAGCTCCGCAGCTAGCTGATAACTGATCACCCAGCCACCCACTAAGGCGAGCAATCCCAGCAGCAGCACATTGTTTCTCGGGATTCCCCGCTTCGGCTCTACGTATCCGAAGATCCGGGCTGGTAAAGCGTCGTCACGACCCATTCCGTAGAGCAAGCGCGCAGCGCCAAGAAGAGCGGCCGTGCCAGAACCGACGGAGGCTATGAGTAGGGCAAAGTTAACCAGGTGAAGCAGCCAGGGTCCTCCGACAAGCCCGGCGACGTGCACGAAAGCGGTGTCGACGTC
>JAUQPO010000415.1 GCA_030550335.1 Acidobacteriota bacterium | reverse complement strand
ACCTCTTGCGACCCGTCGAGCTAGCGAGGGTATTGGCACGGCGGGCACAACCAAGCTCAGTGCCCGTTAAAAAGACACCCCAGGCGTGGACGACGAGCTTTGCCCCATCAATGCCCTGCTCGTCAACTGGTAGGATGGCGGTAAGGGGTTTTGACGAATTGGACGGGAGGTGGTCGGTGTGCCTGGCCGTTCCGGGCAGAGTCATCAGCGTCGAGGAAGATAGAGGCGCCGGGTTGCGACCAGGCAAAGTCGACTTCGGAGGGGTGGTAAAGCAAGTCAGCCTGGCGTTGACGCCAGAAGCGGGAGTGGGCGACTACGTGCTGGTGCACGCCGGCTTTGCCATCAGCGTGGTCGACGAGCAGGAAGCCCAGCGCATCTTCAACGAATTGGAGGCACTCGAGACGGCCTTCGACGAGGGAAGCGGTGAAATTTCTCGACGAATACCGTGACCCGCAACTTGTTCACCGGCTAGCCGCGGAAATCCGTCGCACAGCGCGCCGGCCTTGGACTGTGATGGAGATCTGCGGCGGGCAAACACATTCGATTCTCCGCTATGGTCTCGAGCAGCTACTGCCTCCGACGCTGACGCTGGTGCATGGCCCCGGTTGCCCGGTCTGCGTGACACCTGTGGAGTTGATCGATCACGCAATCCGGATTGCCCTCAAGCCCGGATGCATCTTGTGCACGTTCGGGGACATGTTGCGAGTGCCTGGAACGCAAGCCAGCCTACTTCAAGCCCGAGCGGCGGGTGGTCACGTGCGCATGGTGTACTCGCCCCTGGATGCCCTGCGGTTGGCGCTAGAGGAACCTCAGTACGAGGTTGTCTTCTTCGCAGTGGGATTCGAAACGACCGCGCCGGCGACGGCCATGGCCGTCCGCGAGGCCGCACAGCGAGGCATCAAAAATTTTTCGCTGCTCGTGGCGCACGTGCTGGTGCCGCCTGCCATCCGCGCCATTTTGAACGCCCCCAGTTGCCAAGTGCGTGGGTTCTTGGCCCCAGGGCATGTCTGCACCGTGGTGGGATACGAAGAATACGAGCGCATTGCCAGCGATTACCGCGTGCCGATCGTGGTGACCGGATTCGAGCCTGCAGACCTGTTGGACGGGTTGCGACGCCTGGTAGCCCAGCTCGAAGCAGGCCGCGCGGAGGTCGAGAACCAGTATAGCCGTGCTGTCAAGCGGGAAGGAAACCCTCAGGCGCGCCAGCTAATCGAGGAGGTCTACCAGGTGACTGATCGCCGCTGGCGCGGGATGGGGTGGATTCCCGCCAGTGGGCTTGAATTGCGCCCGGAATATCGGGAGTTCGACGCAGCTTTGAAGTTCCCGTGCGCGGAGAACGAGGCGGGGCCGGAGTCGGCGACCGAGTGCATCGCCGGGCTCGTGCTGCAAGGGCTCCGCAAACCCAACGAATGTCCAGCGTTCGCTACGCGTTGTACTCCGGAATCACCTTTGGGAGCGCCGATGGTTTCTTCCGAAGGCGCTTGTGCCGCATACTACCGCTATGGCCGATCAGCATAGCTTGAGCTGGAGCTGTCCCTTACCCGCTGAAGATAGCGAGCGGATCCAGCTGGCGCATGGCGGGGGTGGCAAGTTGACGCTCGAGCTCATCGAAAGGCTTTTCCTGCCCGTCCTCGCCAGTCCACAGCTTGAAGCCAGACATGATGGGGCTATCGTTCAGCTAGGCAATCTCCAGTTGGCGTTCACGACTGATTCTTACGTGGTCAGACCCATCGAGTTCCCTGGCGGTTCGATTGGGGAACTGGCGGTTTACGGCACGGTGAACGATTTAGCCATGTGTGGTGCCAAGCCGCTGTTCCTTAGCGTAGGCTTCATCTTGGAAGAAGGCCTACCGCTGGAAGTGCTCAAGCGTGTCGCGCATGCCATTCAGCGAGCCGCACGGCAGGCCGGGGTGACTGTCGTCACGGGGGACACAAAGGTCGTCGAGAGGGGCAAAGGCGATCAAGTGTTCCTGAATACATCGGGTATTGGGGTGGTGGAACTGGAGACGCCGCCGGCGCCAGCGCGGGTAAGCCCCGGCGACGCGGTTATCGTCAGTGGTGACCTAGGCCGGCACGGCGTAGCGATCCTGGCCGCACGAGAAGGCTTGGAGTTGGAAGGCGCGATCGAGACCGACGCCGCACCGCTGTGGGAGCCAGTGGCGGCTTTGTTGCGCGCAGGGATCGAAGTCCATTGCCTGCGAGACCTAACCCGTGGCGGTCTGGCCTCTGCTTTAAACGAGATCGCCCGGGCAGCGCGGGTCGGCATCGAGGTTGACGAATCGGCAATCGTGGTGAGCGAGCCGGTCGCGGCGGTGTGCGAGATGCTGGGGCTGGACCCGCTGTACGTGGCGAACGAAGGAAGGTTCGTAGCCTTCGTTCCCTGGAGGGATGCCGAACGGGCAGTCGCAGCGTTGCGGCAGGTGCCAGT
>JAUQPO010000414.1 GCA_030550335.1 Acidobacteriota bacterium | reverse complement strand
CCGGGGCGCTAATCCTAACAACAGGCAAGCCTCTGTCTCGTTCGGGGTCAGTAAATCCGTATGCGCCAACATCTGGTTGGGCAACGGTTGAGCCGGAGCTGGGTCCAGTATCGTCATCGCCCCTTCTTGATGGGCTAGTTCCAACGCTGCAGCCACGGTCTCGAGAGGGACTTCCAGTTGCAAGAGCACATGGCTAGCCGCTTGAAAAAGGTGCCGGAAGCCGTTGAGATCGGCTTTACGTAAATAGTGGTTTGCCCCGGGAGCAACGACAATCGAATTTTGCCCGCTCGATTCGACCCAGATCAACGCTACACCCGTAGAGGCCGCCTGCGTAGCGTGCACACCGCTCACATCGACACCAGCCGCCGCCAGACTCGCTTTCAGGTGATCTCCGAACAAATCGTAACCTACCCGCCCGAGCATCATCACCCGCACGCCCTCACTAGCGAGCTTGCCCGCAGCGCACGCCTGGTTCGCTCCCTTCCCTCCTGGGACCATGTGAAAGTCCTGGCCGAGGATCGTCTCACCCGGAGCCGGCAGGCGCGGCACGGTCACCACAAAATCCATGTTCAAACTGCCCACGACGAGTATGCCGCGCTTCATCCTTGCAGGTCGATGCCGAGTTTCTTCATCTCCTCCGCATAATACCGCCGGTGCAGCAGATCCCACTCTTCGCTGCCTTCAGGGATGTCGCGCTTTTGAGCTCGAATTTTGGCGCGGGCGGCTTGATCGACCTTTTCCTCGAGCATCAACAAGGCGGTCATCTGGCGCACGATCTCCAGCCGCACGTCGTTCGGCTCCGACTTGAAGCGGAACAGTCGAGAACGCTGCATCGCCGCGATCAGCTTGTGTGAGATATCGTTGACCTTGTCCCTGGACAGCTTCATCGGGTCACCGGTTTCCCGGCCCGCTGCTCGAACGATCTTACGCTCCTTGATGAGCATGTTCTTGATGCGACGAAACATTTCCTGATAGCTGATGCCCTCACGCCGCATGTAATCGGCATACTGGGCCAGGATCTGGTGAACTTCCTCGTTCAGGCGATCTTCGGCAGCTAACTCTTCCTCGATAACCCCGGCGATGAGGTCCATGGCCCGCTGCGGTTCGTGAACCTCGAAAACTTTCGGCGTCAGGCGACCGACAATCTGGCGGGCGATGTATCGTATAAATCCCCTGGAAAGCAGCATCCTTCAACCGGCCTTCAGCACCACTTGGCTAGTGTAAAAGGCCGTTTTTCATAAAGTCAAACAGCAGCAAAGGGTTACAGAAATCCAACCAGGCGCACGAAGATCGCCGACCACAACCCCAACCGGTGCCCGGCCAGCCATCACCACTCAGAACCGAATCGTCAGCTGCGCGCGCACCGCCCGAGGAGAACCAGGAGTAATGTTATTGTTGCCGTGCGCATTCAAGAAGTAGCGTCGATCGCTCAGGTTCTCCATGTTGAACTGAAGCAAGATCTGCTCACTTAGACCCACATACACTGCGGCGTCTGCTCGAACATAGCCCGGCAGGATCACAGTGTTGTCGATGCCTGCATACATTGCTGTCCGCCCGGTCAAGCCCAAGCCTAACCCCAACCGGCGCCAAGGTTGCCACCGAGCCCAAACAGAGGCCTGATGCCGTGGGACCTGCGCCAGCCGTGCGCCCCGCGGAGCCTGGTCCGTGTCGCGTTGGATTCGCGCGTCTTGCCAAGCATAGCCAGCCTGCATAAACAAGTTGTGCGCTAGCGCGCCATTCCACTCCAGCTCCACGCCCCGCGCCCGCGAAGCCCCTGTCTGCAAGATCCGAGAGGGATCCCGAGGATCTATGGCCCGGCTGTTGGTCCGGTCCAACCGGTACGCTGTCAGCGTCATTGCGTGTCTAGCAAGAGGCTGCCACTTCAGCCCGGCCTCGTAATTGGCGAATTTTTCGGGCTTCATCTGCTGCGTCACTTCGGTCAGGCTCCCGAACTGGTCGCCGGAACTTGGCAGGAACGTAGTGCTATAGCTGGCGTACCACGATGCTCGCGGCGTCCACCGCCAGACCAACCCTAGACGGGGCGCCCACAAGTAATCCACTCGCTCCAGGCGCTGCCCCGTGGGCCGATCCAAGTGAACAATCCGGAAGCGGTCCACGCGCAAGGCTCCCACCATCCGCCACCGCGGCGACAACTCGACGTGGTCCTGCCAGTAGATGGCCGCGCTCAGAACGCGCACCTGGTTGAACGGATCGGTTGGTCGCCTAGCGAAGGTTAGTCTGTCCCACACCACTGGATTCGCCACAGGGACCCTGAGAGTGCTAGACCCATTCGGGAACAAGCCAGTTTGGCGGAGGTTATTCGTAACCTGCTGGTTGAGTTCCCAACCCGCCAGCCACACCTGCCGGACGCGGCCGGTGCGGACCGTGCCCGTAACATCGTTCTGATGGAACAGATTCCGGCGGGGCGACGTGCGGAGATACGCCGACAGGCTGACCCACTGGGCATCCGCCGTCACCGACCCCGGTA
>JAUQPO010000050.1 GCA_030550335.1 Acidobacteriota bacterium | reverse complement strand
CAGTTGTATGAGTGTGCCAGGAAACTTCAGGAGATGATTTTGCAGGCGCCCTTGCCGCGGGCCGTCGAAGTAGCCATCGTAGATCGGGCCAAGCGGTTGGTCGGATCGGAGGGGTTGCTGGCCGTACGGTCCAGCGCGGTCGGAGAGGGTCCCGAGGGTGGTCCACGGAGCTACGCCGGGCAGTTCCTGAGTTTGCTCAATGTGCCTGTGGGGGAGGCCACATCGGCTTACCGCAGGGTCATCGCCAGCCGCTTCAGTGAACGTGCTCTAGCCTACCGGCTTTTTACAGGCATCGCGGAAGTGGAAAGCCCTATGGCTGTGCTGTTCCTGCCCGTGATTCGACCGAGGGCTTCCGGGATCATGTACACGCGTGATCCTAGCGCACCTCGCAGCCAGCATCTTTGGATTACTTCTACATGGGGACTGGGGCTGGAGATCGCTAGCGGACGTATGCCAGCAGATTTGTTCATCGTCTCTCGCGGGCGCCGCGTCAAAGTTGAAGAGTGCCAACTGGCCGAGAAAACTCATCGGCTCCTGCCAGCTGATGGACCGGGTTTGCAACGCTTACCCGTGGCTCCTGACGAAGCACGGGCGGCGAGCTTGAGCCCAGAACAATTGGCTGAATTAGCTCGATGTGGTGCGCTTATCGAAGAACATTTTGGTGCCCCGCAAGACATCGAGTGGGCAATCGACGAATCTGGGCAGCTGTGGATTCTGCAGACGCGGCCGCTCGCCATGGGAAAGGGTAAGCGTACGCTTTTTGGCCCTCGGGCAAAAGCGGTGCTCCTGGCTAGCGGCGGTCGAACAGTCTTTCCCGGTCAGGCGTCAGGCCCCGCTTGTCTGATCGAGCATGCGGCTGAGCTGCGAAGAGTCCCGGCTGGCTCCATCCTCATCATGCGTCGGGCTTCGCCGGAGATTTCCCAGGTGGTGACCCGGATCCGCGGACTCGTGGCCGAAGTGGGCAACATCGCGGGCCATGCCGCGGCTCTGCTGCGGGAGTTCCGTGTGCCATCCGTGTTTCAAATGGCGGGAGTCATCGACAAGGTGAAGGAGGGGCAGTGGGTGAGCTTGGATGCGAGTGGCGCAAGAATTTACGAAGGCCAACTGTGGGAGAGGGAAGCAGAAATTGCCGAAGTGCCAGAGCGGAAAGCCCCTCAGGATCCCATTCATCAACAGGTTCTGACACTGTATCTAACCGATCCTGCTGGGCACGGTTTTCGTCCGGCCGGCTGCCGCTCCTTGCACGATGTGCTGCGCTATGCGCATGAAAAGGCCGTGGAAGCTATGTTCACGGTCAGCGACTGGATGCTGGAAGCGGCTGGCCAAGGGGCCAAAGAGCTTCAGACCGAGGCACCATTAAACCTAGTGGTGCTGGACCTCGGTGGCGGCTTGCAGCTGGCAGACCCCTCGGCGCGAAAGGTCACTCCTGAACAGATCGTCTCGCGGCCGTTCCGCGCTTTGTGGCGAGGCGCTAGTCGTCCGGACGTCAGTTGGAAACGGGAGATGCCTGCGTCGCTGGGTGACCTCGCTTCGGTAGTGGCCAGCTCACTTCGCCCCCAAGAGTACGCCGGTCGGCCTCTCGGGGGCAAGAGTTACTTGCTGGTGGCCCGGGACTACATGAACTTGAATGCCCGGCTCGCTTACCATTTCAGCTTGGTCGATGCTTGCCTGACGGATGAGGCCAGCCTGAACTATATCGCCTTCCGTTTCGTCGGTGGAGGATCTACGGCGTACCGGCGCAGCCTACGAGCCCAGTTCGTCGAGCGAGTGCTCATCCATTATGGCTTTCTGTGTGACCGGCGAGGTGATCTCGTCAACGCCTGGTTGAGGAAAGCTCCGCCGGAACAGACCGAGTACTGCTTAGACATCCTAGGCCGCCTGCTGGCCTGTAGCAGCCAGCTCGATATGTACATGGCGAGTCCAGAGGTCATGCGGTGGTACGTGGAGCAGTTCCTGAGAGGAAACTACCGCTTCGATCCGAACTTCACGGGCTCGCCAGATGTTCGGCCACTCGAGGGGACATGAGGTACTCCATACATGCCCCGCGGCTAGTCATCTCAGGGTTGTCGGGTGATAGCGGCAAGACGCTGATTACGCTCGCCTTGGTAGCGGAGGCGCGAAGCCGGGGGCTGCCCGTTGCAGCTTTCAAAAAAGGCCCGGACTACATCGATCCTGCATGGCTAGGACTGTTGGCTGGCCGTCCCGCCCGGAACCTGGACACTTTTTTGATGGGGGTCGAAGGCGCCCGCCGCAATTTCGTTCTGCACGCCGAGGCGGAAGGGTTGAATTTGGTTGAAGGGAATCGGGGTCTCTACGACGGAGTCGATGAGGCAGGCACTCATAGTACAGCGACTCTCGCCAAAGCCCTAGGTGCCCCGGTAGTTCTGGTGCTATCGGCTTTCAAGATCACTCGGACAGCGGCTGCATTGGTGCTCGGATGCCAGCAATTGGATCCCGAACTGCGAATCGCTGGGGTTATCCTGAACCGCGTGGCCACCGCCCGGCAAGAGGCGTTGATCCGCTCGGCCATCGAAAGTGTGTGTGGCGTGCCTGTCTTGGGTGGGTTACCCCGGTTGGCGGCCGGGGAGTGGTTGCCGGGGCGACACTTGGGATTAGTACCGCCAGATGAGCATCCTCAAGCCAGAGAATTGGAGCCTCTGCTGGCCCGGCTGGCTCGCCAATATCTAGACTTCGAGGCCATCCTGGACGTAGCCAGGCAGGCCAATCCCATCGAGATTGAGCTCGCCGAAAGCCAGCTCCAACCACTACGTGAGCCGGTGCGTATAGGCGTCGTGCGTGACTCGGCCTTTACGTTTTATTACCCGGAGAACTTGGAAGCTCTAGAGCGGTTCGGCGCGGTGCTAGAACCGATTTCGGCTTTGAGCGACCGGCGAATTCCGGAGGATCTGGACGGACTGTATATCGGGGGCGGTTTCCCGGAGACCCATGCGGCGAGGTTGGCTGCTAACCGTGACTTTTTAGGATCGCTACGCAGCGCCGCTGAGATTGGGCTACCTATTTACGCAGAATGCGGCGGCCTCATGTTGCTGGCTCGGCAGATCCGATGGCAAGGGGCGACTTATCGAATGGCGGAGGTCCTGCCGATCGACGTGGAGGTTTGTGACCGTCCCCAAGGACATGGTTACTCGGAGCTCGTCGTGGACCGCGAAAACCCTTTCTTCCCGGTGGGAACGGTGTTATTGGGGCACGAGTTTCATTACTCGCGGGTTGTACTCGATGATGGGCAGCCTCCGCAAACGGCGTGTTTAGTGCGCCGAGGCGCTGGTTGTTTTGCGGGGCGAGACGCCATCATTCAAGGCAGGGTCTGGGCTGCCTACACGCACTTGCATGCTTTAGGGAGTCCTTGCTGGGCAGAGCGATTTGTGGCGGTGGCCCGTCAATACCGTCAAAAGTCTAGCTGGGTGGGCGAAGCGAGTGCGACAAGCACACCGCCGGGGTGTCAACGGCGTTAAGGGCGCTCAACCGGGGTATGATATCGGGAGAAGAAGACCTCAATACCTGATTTTCGGCCCGGGCTCCTCGTTAGTGCGGCTTGGCTTCCGAAGCGGAACTCGGGAATCCGAAGGCAGGTCTTGGGGCGAGATAGGGGTGCAGCTCGAGCCCCCGCCATCACTGAACATCGCGCAGGGAGGCAAACGATGAGCAAGTTAGTTCCACCGCACGGGAGTGATACCCTTAAGCCGCTTCTCCTCGAAGGCAAGGAGCGCGAGGAGGAAATCAAAAAGGCCCAGCGTCTCAAGCGCGTCCCTATGACTAGCCGGGAGACCGGCGACCTGATCATGATGGGCATTGGGGCCTTTACGCCGCTTGATGGCTTCATGGGGTACGACGACTGGAAGTCGGTCTGCGAGGAAATGAAAATGCCCAGCAAGAACGGGCTATTCTGGCCAATCCCGATCACTTTGTCGGCCGAGCAGGACCTCGCAGACTCGATCTCTATCGGTGAGGAGGTCGCCCTATGGGACACCGAAACGGACACACTCATGGGCACCATGAGGGTGACCGAGAAGTACACGATCGACAAGGAATACGAATGCAAGCAAGTCTTCTGGACGACTGACACTAAGCACCCGGGCGTCCAGAAGGTGATGGCTCAAGGACCTGTGAACCTTGCGGGCCCGGTGCGAGTGGTGTCCGAGTCGTACTTCCCGGAGCAGTTCAAAGGGATTTACCAGCGGCCTGCGGAGGCTCGAAAGATCTTTGAGGAGCGTGGCTGGAGCACAGTGGCGGCGCTGCAGCTGCGCAACCCCATGCACAACTCGCATGCGTACCTGGCCTGGATCGCCATCGAGGTCTGCGATGGCGTTTACATCCACCAGTTGCTGGGCAAGCTCAAGCCTGGGGATATTCCGGCGGAAGTCCGCGTTCGGGCCATTGACGCTCTCGTGAACAAATACTTCCGCAAAGAGCGCGTGGTGCAGGGTGGATATCCTTTGGAGATGCGTTACGCGGGGCCGCGCGAGGCTTTGCTGCACGGAGTGTTCCGGCAGAACTACGGCTGCTCGCACCTGATTGTTGGGCGCGACCATGCGGGCGTCGGCGACTACTACGGACCCTTCGATGCGCAAAAGATCTTCCGCGAAATCCCCGAGGACGCGCTTAAATTGCGCCCGCTGTGCATGGACTGGACATTCTATTGCTACAAGTGCGAAAGCATGGCCTCGATGAAGACCTGCCCGCACGACGAAGTGGCGGTCATCGACGAGAATGGCAACTACGTCAGCGGCGCTCGGTTGATCATCTCTGGCACCATGCTTCGCAAGATGCTCGCCGAAGGCAAGCCTGTGCCTAAGGAATTCTCCAAGCCGGAGGTGATCGAGATCTTGCGGGAGTACTACGCAAGTTTGGAAGAGAAACCGCAGATCGAAGTGCACAGCAAAGCTACCGGTCAGGTCAACCCCAAGTCGTAGGCTTGTACTCTCCTGGGTAGGTGCGAGGGCGCTCAGCAGGAGGAACTCAGCGCTGGGCGCCCAATGCTCTTGCAGGGGACTCCAAAAGGTTGCCTTCTCGTTCCAAATCGCAGCCGGGAAGGGGCGGCAAGCGTCTTCTTGAGCATCGTAAGTGCGCCTCGCAGGGCTGTGTAGGGCTAGCGACGGGATGGGGCACGCTGGAATCGGTCCCCCGGAGAGTCAGCCACTACCGCAAAAGAAGTCGAGCGTCACTAGGGCAGGTCGTGCGTCCGATTTTTCTCGGGATGTCCTTTTTAGCGAGGCAGGGGAAGGCCCGGTGCAGGCTGGCCTGCGGTCATCGGGCCTCGTGGTTTACCCAGCGGCCGTTTGGAGTAGAGGGAGGTAGACCGAGTTGGGCTGCCCTGCAGCTGAAGGGGTAGCGGTGAGGAAGCAAGGAGGGGTAGTTGGAAGGGTGGGCCTCGCCTCTAAGAAGCCGCACGCGGGGAAATGTCGCGGAGTTACGGATCTTAAAATTCACTGTTGCCCTCAAACGGGAGTAGAATGAGGAAAGAGATCGCCTTGATGGACGGTGCATATGAAGATCAACACTCGAGTCCGTTACGCCGTCCGCATGATGGCCGACATAGCCCGCCATGAGGGCGAAGGCCCCGTCCCACTCAAGGACGTCGCCGAGCGCCAGGGGCTCTCTAAATTGTACTTGTCCCAACTCGCCACCCCTTTGCGGAACGCTTCGCTGCTCAAAAGCGTTTGGGGCAACAAGGGCGGGTACATGCTTACCCGGCCGGCGAACAAGATCCCAATCCTGGAGATCATCGAAGCGGTCGACGGGCCAGTCAGCATTATCGACTGTGTACTTGACCCGAGCGTGTGCGAGCGATCGAAGTTCTGCGAGTCGATCGGGGTGTGGCGCGATATTAACCAGGCAATTGTGGAAACGCTGCGTCGTTACACGTTAGACGACTTGGTGCGGCGCGGCGAGGGCGAAGGACCTTCTGGCGGAGTTTGTGTCTCGCCGGGGCGTGCGCGGGCTGGTTAAGGGCCTGAGTCGAAGAGGCTTGGCCAGAGGCCGTCACGTGGGGACTACCGGGACATGGTGCGCTAAAGGGCAGTTCAGGTTAAAAAGGCAGTGACTGACCCGAATGGCTCGCCTAGTGCCAAAATGATTCTGTTGCTTTCGACTAACCAGTACAGATTGCTCGAAGCTCGCCCTAGGAGATTCCCATGACCGCGCTAGTGTTTCTCATCGTGTACGCTGGAGTGCTCGCTTTCTTGGCCGGCTGCGTTGCCCGTGCCTTGACTTATGCGCGAATGCCCGCCCACCTGCGTTGGGAAATCTACCCTGTACCCCACGAGGAGCCGGAACGGGTGGCCTACGGGGGTTCTTACTTCGAGCAGCCCCGGTGGTGGACCAAGCCACTCCGGTCCCACTGGGTGACTGAGCTCCGATTCATGATTCCGGAGATGATTTTTCTCAAAGGACTTTGGGACCACAACCGAAGCCTTTGGTATCGTTCGTTTCCCTTCCATTTCGGGTTGTACCTGGTGGCGGCGTCTATGGTCTGCTTGGTAGCGTCGGTGGCTTTGACACCTGCCGGCGTCGAGCTTTCTGGAACGGCAGGCGTACTGGCGACTGCTGCCAGGATCCTCGGCGCGGTAGGAGGCGCTGGTGTACTGGTGGGTGCTTTAGCACTTGCCTGGCGGCGGCTGACCGCACCGGAGGTGCGCAATTACACTGCCCCCGGCGACGTGTTCAATTTGATTTTCTTCGTCGTCACCTTCGGCTTGATCGGGGCTGGGCTGCTGAGCCGGCCGGAGGGTGCCCCAGGGGCTTGGGAAGTGACTCGAGCGCTGCTGTTCTTCGACACGTCTATAGCCCTCCCCAAACTTCTAGCGTGGGGCTTGGTGGCGGGCTCGCTGCTAGTCGCTTATATCCCTATGACACACATGTCCCATTTCATCGCAAAGTACTTTACCTATCACAAGATCCGTTGGGACGATGTGCCAATGCGACAAGCCCAGCGCCTGGCCAAAGAGATTGCGAGGTATTTATCGTACCGGCCGCGTTGGGCTGCACCACACGTCATGGCCGACGGCCGGCGGAGTTGGGCTGAGCTGGCCATGTTGAATCCCGCACAGAAGGGGGACCAATGAGCAAGTTCACTCGGATCGAAGAAATGTGGCGGCCAGACGACCGGCCGCTGCTACACCTGACGAACGAGGACCTGATGCCGTTGCCTCCACCGTTGAACCACCCTTCGTTGGATCGGCCGTGGACGCCGTTGACGGAGGCGGCACGGCAGCAATACGAGTGCCGGCTTGACGATACCTGTGCGGTGAGCGTTCCCAAACCCAAATCTCCGGCCGAGGAGGCGGAACTGGTTCGGAAGTTCCTGGCGGGTTTGGACAAGTTGTTCGCCCGGGAAGACAATTGGACGTTTTTGCAGCCGCTGGTGCTCACTCTGGAGCATTGCGCGCGCTGCCAGACTTGTTCGGAGGCCTGTCATATTTACGAGGCCAGCGGCTACAGCGAACTCTACCGGCCCACGTACCGATCCGAAATTTTACGCCGTCTCTACTTCAAATACGTCAAGCACGGGGGCTTGGTGTCAGCCTGGCAACATGGAGACATACAGTTAAACTGGCCCCTGGTAGCGCGGCTGATCGAGCTGGCTTACCGCTGCAACCTATGCCGTCGGTGCGCTCAGGTTTGCCCGATCGGCGCCGACAACGGCCTGGTTGCGCACGAGTTGCGCAAGTTGTTCAGCCAGGAGCTGGGCATTGCTCCCAAGGAGCTACACGACAATGGCACCATGCTCCAACTCAAGGTCGGCTCTTCCACAGGCATGAACGCGTTAGTAGTCAAGGACAACATCGAATTCATTGACGAGGAGATCAGCGAGAAAACCGGCATCGAGGTCCGTACGCCTTGGGACGTGGAAGGAGCCGACATCCTGCTCATCCACAACGCCGGAGAGATCCTTGCTTGGCCGGAGAACGTAGGAGCCTTCGCCGTGATCTTCACGGTAGCCGGCTTGAGTTGGACCATGTCGTCCGAGCTTGCGGCTTACGACTCGGTCAATTACGGGCTTTGGTACGACGATGTCCAGTTCGCCCGAATTGCGCTCAAGCAGATCGAGGCGGCCAGGAAGCTTAAAGTGAAGCGGATCGTCTTGGGTGAATGCGGTCACGCGCACAAGGCTTTGTCTGTGGTTGCCGATCGTATTCTCTTGGGGGACGCCAACATTCCTAGGGAAAGCGCCCTGACCCTACTTCATGAACTGATCATGAGTGGTCGGATCAAAGTCGATCCGAGCCGGAACGATTTTCCAGTCACGCTACACGACCCGTGCAACGTGGTGCGCCTAATGGGTGTGGTCAAGCCACAGCGTGAGATTCTCGCAAAGATTGCTCCTAAGTTCCGCGAAATGGAGCCTCACGGGGTGAACAACTATTGTTGCGGTGGCGGCTCCGGTTTCGCCATTATGAGCGGGAACAATTTCGCCGACTGGCGCTTCCACGTGTCCGGGCGCAAGAAGCTGCAACAGATCCTGAATGCCTTTCAGGATTGTTTGGATCCCTCGATTCCCAAATACGTCTGCGCGCCTTGCTCGAACTGCAAAGGCCAGCTGCGCGACATCATCAAGTACTACGGGCTGTGGGACAGCAACCGGATCCTTTACGGCGGCCTCGTAGAGCTGATCGTGAACGCTATGGTGGATGTCAAGCCTGGCTTCATTGACTGGGAGTGGCACTGAGGCTGCATCTGTGGGGCTCGGTGCGCGGGCCGTCGGCCGCCAAGGTCAGCCTAGCTACGCTGCGCGACTCAAGGCGCGAGCGGTGATAGTGCGGTGCTCTGTTTGTTCCCTTCCACCGCAATCGGCCGATGTGATAATCCTGGAACGATGTGGCTCAGCTCCCTAGCCAGGGGAGCAGGTTTGGAGAGCTAATACGCAGCGCAGGGGTAGCCAATGTCGCCCAGTATTTCTCGCCGCAAGTGGTTCGCAGGGTTGATGGCGCTCGGCGGAGGGGCTACCGCCTTGGGGGTGCGGTTGTGGAGTCAGAGGCAGGCCGCGGATGGGTGCGCGGAAACCTCACCACCCGGCTACACGGACACGCCTTTGTTGCCCGGCCAAAAATGGCGCGTGCATGACATTGCCCGGCCACAGCCGCCTCGGGTTACCCCGGCAGGATTGCAGCTCCCGGTGACACCTCCCTCGGACGCCATAGTGCTGTTTGACGGCAAGGACTTGTCGGAGTGGGTGCAGTTGCCGCGAGGGCGCCGGCAAGCGCCGGGTGAACCAAAATGGATTGTCCGGGACGGCTACATGGAGGTCGTGCCAGGCAGCGGTTCGCTTGCGACGCGGCGCAAATTCGGTGACGTGCAGTTGCACATTGAGTGGTGCATCCCGCCCGAACCTTGTGGGTCCGGTCAATGGCGTGGCAATAGCGGGATCATGCTGATGGGGCGTTACGAGGTGCAGGTGCTGGATCCCATCGACAATCCGACCTATGCGGACGGCATGGCCGGCTCCATTTACGGCCAGTGGCCACCCATGGTCAATCCTGGTAAGCCTCGCGGAGAATGGCAGGCATTCGACATCATCTTTGAGGCTCCGCGGTTCGAGTCCGGGCAGCTGGTCAAACCGGCCTACCTGACGTTGCTGTTTAACGGGGTGTTGGTGCATCACCACCAGGAGATCATCGGGCCAGTGGCCCACGCTGCGATCCGGCGCTACGAACCACATGATCCGGAGGAGCCATTGGTGTTGCAGGACCACCGCGTGCCCGTGCGATTCCGCAACATCTGGGTGAGGCCGTTGCGCGGTTACGACCAAGGCTGAGAGGGAAGCCGGGGATGCTGACGGTCTAAAGCTGGAGGCGCGACCGGAGCTTCCAACGAGCGCTGGGATGTGTAACTGCGCTGACGCGGGCACAGGATCTCGCTGACGATGAGCTGGCCCATGCCGGGCAGCTGAGATACTTCTCCTGCTTGGTGGCGCCTGGAAAGGTCAGTGTTCGGTTTCCCCGCGGTGGCTTTGAAGAAATTCTTCGTCAATCGGCTGACGACCGGCAAAGCCCGCTTCCACTTCATGCCAGTAGGCAATGAACGGCTCGTCGATTTTCCAGCACAGGAGCACCTCTCTGCCGCGGTACCGTGTGGGGAAATCCACCAGCCCCAAATTTAGGTCCTTCACCTGGCAGCCCTGACTTTGGATCTCCTCGATGAGCTCTCGCAAACGGTCAGCCGTCGCCCGCTCGCGATTCCGCAGCCGTGTAATGTGCTGCCGATTGACAAACGCTCCACCCAGTGCGTTGATCCTCCAGTTGATACCAGCCAACTCATGCCCGGCTTGCATGAGCGCGCGAAACAACACCATCGCCTGTTCCATTAAGGGCTTGATCACCGGTAGCAACCGTTCCGCCTGGTGCACTGTAAAATAGCGCGGCATGTCGCCCTCGGACGCTGGTACTCGGAGATCGGCTACCAGCCTGGCAATGCTTCTGGAAGGACGTTTTGCTCTTAGCTGGGTTTGGCCTCCGGTACGCGATCTCATTCGCAGTTTAGCAACCCCACGCTGGGTTATCGGCGTCACAAGGCTGTGCACGATGCCGGGCTCGCGAAGAGGACCGTGGGTAGGCAGCCGGCGAGAGCCTCGTGCGTTGTGTGGCCGGACTTACCGTACTGCGTACCGTGGCCAGAGCGTGAGGAAATTCTGTGACCGGCGGTCTTGACTTTCCACTGCCGGTTCGGCCCATCAGTACGCCTACGGCGGAAAACTCTCCAGCCGTGGGTGCTTGCAGCCACGCTCGATCGATCCTCCACGGCTACCGCTTAGCCTGGCCTTCGGTCCGTGGTGCATCGAGCGCCTGGTCGGGATGGCCCTCGGCAGTTCTGCGTTCGCGCCTACGGCCGCTCCGATTCGCGTCAAATATCCCGTTCAGCCGGTGGGCGTCGCGCAGCGTGTGACCCTGGCTACCGGGATGCCGCGGACTGCTGTGCTGCCGTTTGAGGGATCGGAACGCGAACACACTATCAGCTCCCAGGTGTTCGTCTGGGCTGCATCGAAGCTCTGACTTGGTCGACGGACTCGTAGGTCCGGGTCCCACCATCAGCCTCCCGGCGTGGCTATAGATCCCTGTTGGGTGTTTCTACTTCTTGTACGTACCCTGAAGGCGGCTCAGAGTTCGGGCGCGGGCAACTTCAGCGCCATTCACCCAGATCGACAGTCCTCGACCGCGACCGTAGCGTTGCCCGGTCACATCCCAGATGATCGTAAGCCGCCGTCCGTGGTAGGTGACAGCGTCTAAGCAAAACCATTCCCACTCGTTGGGCGGCAACAGCGGGTGCACTTCAATCAGCTCGTCTGCCCGCGGGCGGAGTCCGACAAGGCCGGTGATGAGTAGGTCGGCGTAGGTAGAGTGGTTGTAGTGATCGCCGCGGCCGTAGAACCGTCCTTTCTTGATCTTCTTGGCCCGAGCCAGCCATTCACCAGTGAATGGCTCTAGGTTTTCGTCGATCCAGGGGACAAGGGTGCCGTCGGGCAATCGGCGGTGTTGGCTGCGCGTGTAAATCCGGAAAAGGCTCCAGTAGTGCTCCTTGCCCAAAACGCGCTGAGGGTATTCCTGGATGACGTTGGCCATGGCTCTGAGCACCATGCTCGTCAGGAAGGGCCAACTGGGCCCATTCCACTGGCAGTCGTCTCCATCCCAGGCGATGCGGAACGAGGGATGACGGCGCTCGACGGTGGTGGGCCCAAAGGGCGCGTAGAAACCCGTGGGGTCGAACAACTCTTTCCAGGCGACCTCGAAACCCCGCCTCGGCGTAGGCAGCTTGAAGTACCACGGCACGTAACCGATGAGCTCTCGCATGGGTGCTAGCTGGCCTGATTCCAGGCGAACCTTAAAAAACCTTGCCTGCGGGTCCCATAAGTGGCGTTCCACCAGTCGGCGTAATCGGATAGCTTCCTGTTCGAATTGATGGGCGAGTTGGTGTTGCCCGGCCAGCCGGGCGAGTTGAGCCAGCCCCACTGCGTTGCCGTACATGTAGCTGTTGATCGTGGGTCGGATGTTTTTAGCCGTACGGGATCCACTGGCGGATTCCTCCATGCCGTCTCGCACGTCGTACTGCCAAAACAAGCCATCCGGCAAACGACGCTCGCGTTCCCAAGCACGGAAGTCTTCGACAAGTGCATCGAGCAAGCTGAGCGCGAAGTCCGTGCGTTGATCCACGAGCCAGCGGTTCCAGACGGCATCGGCAATCCAACCGCTGTAACGGTGAAGCGCCGGGTGCAAGCGCCCATCCGGCCCTCCGCAAAGCCAGAACCGTAAGTGGTCATCCAAGTACTGTGGATCCCGCAGCCACCGTCCTTCGTAAACGTGATGTCCCAGAGCGCAACTGATGGCGTTGTATTCGACCGCGTGGGAAACGGGCTTCAGGAATTCCGTAATGATGTAGCCGCGCGGTGTGTGCCGGATGTGCTTGCGATACGCCCACCAGCGGTAGTAGTAAAGCTCCTCAATCTCTTTGTCTGGGCACTCGAACCATGGGATATTTCGAACCATCCAGTCCCAAGCAGCTTGGTCCGGGATGGCATTCACCACCTCCTCGGGGAAGATCCGGTTGAATCGCTCCACGTAGTGGCGGAACTGCTCAGGATTGAGGACCTGAGCGAGGAGGGAATGCGCGGAAACGATCACAAGCAGAACTGTATGTCTCCACGTCCGGGCGAGTTGGGCCATGGGCATGGGTACACCTGTTGCTGAGTGTAGCGAGAGTGCTTGTGCCGCAAGCCAGCTATTCGAATTCTGAGCGAGCTGATGGGAGTGGCGAGCGAGTCCGTCGGGATTGTTGCGTCGCACTGTGTAGCGTCGTTTGCCACATTCCTGGGCTGGTCGTGCCCGTACGGTCCCCGCAGATGATTGCTAGCCTGCCGCCAAGGTCCCTTCGCGGGCCGATAGGGCGGCCAAGTGCCACTGGCTCGGTGGAGCCTAGGATCGTCCGAGGAAACGGACAAAGGGCACCCCAAGTTGCAGCGAATTTGGCCGTATGGGTCTTAGTCGGCCCCAAGCGCAGTTCTCGAAGGTGACGGAAAGGCTTGCGCCACAATGTTCCAAGCAGTCTTTGCAAGGTGGGGCGAAGGGCCAAGCGAGCCGGATGCTGGGAAGCGGGGCTTCTCGCACACTGGTCCGGGTTGTCCACCGTAGCTGAGGTTGCGGTGCGGAGGTGCTAGAAGGATCAGGCATTTGTTCTCTCGGCTTTGGACGGTTTGCAAGGGGCGCCGGAGAGACGCTGGCGAGTGGAACTTGCTTTGGAGGCCCATAAGGGCGATCGTCCCGGGAATCAGCTTCCGGGAGGCGTACCGATTCGGGTTCCCGTAGCTGGCTCGAAGCCGCGACTGGCGCCAAGGCTCGTATTCGAGCGGATCTCCCGCGAGTACACCCGATGTGGTGGCCGCCGTGGCTTGTTGTACTTTCGACCGGGTTGCAACAACGGGCTTCGTATCCCCGCGTGCCGATATTTTAGGGTCGGCTTTGGCGTACCCGCGTGCTGATACGCTAAGGATGCCCTAAGATATAAGGAAGAAGCCTGCCTGTGTAGTCGGGGCGTGGCGCAGCCTGGTAGCGCACCTGCCTTGGGCGCAGGGGGTCGGAGGTTCAAATCCTCTCGCCCCGACCACTGGGACAGTACGGGTGCTGGCGGGTTTTCCACCCGGCTGGACCACCCGCAAGCACTAGGCACTCGCGGCTCTGGGTTCCTTGCCCCTGGGATTTCCGAGGCTATCCTCCCCTTCTGCGTACAAGCACCGCCCTTGCTAGTGGCCAGCCCAGACCTGTAAAGCGGCATGACGGGGATGCCTAGACACAGTTTTGATTAAGCCAGCAGTTTACAGGCATGGTCAAACCCCGAAGCGGGGTTGTGGTAGGGCACGCTCTTTCCAGAGGAGGCGGTGGGCTATTAGGGACCGCATAGACGGGGTCACGCTATTGCCGCCGATGGGACGTGGGGCATAACAGTGTAGCTACGGATCGACCTTTCGTGGTGTAGGAAGCTTGAGAGCCTCATCTCGAGGCTGTGGGAGGGATAGGTAAGGGGGCGCGAGCTACCTCGGTATAACTGCCAGTGTTCCCTTGTTCGGCTCACCGTCTGGCCGGTCGGGGTAGTGGGTTGTCTGGCCAACAACAATTGCGGCCCGGGCCCACCGTTCGAAGCGCCCAGCTTTCGGAGCGGTTCACGCGCGAGCAAACTACCCGCGAGGCTGTCTCACCAGAATCGGTTTGTGGCTCATAGGCAAAGGTTCCCCACGACGCTTGGACCGCCGCAACCGCCCCGCAGGAACTTCGTGGTTTGCTGGTTCGCTGGCCCACAGGATAGTCGGTAGGAAAGCAGCGAGCTACTGGTCCATGACAGCGACCATAAACAGTGCTGCGCCACCAACCGCCAGCTACCAGAGGCTGTGATTTCTGCACCCTCACGGCTGATGGTAACCATGGCCTGCAAGCACG
>JAUQPO010000413.1 GCA_030550335.1 Acidobacteriota bacterium | reverse complement strand
TTCTGGGCGGCCAGGGTGTCTGCAGTCTCACCGGACTGTGAGATGAGCACGGTGAGCGTAGTTTCGCGCAGGATTGGATCTCGGTAGCGGAACTCACTGCCGTAGTCCACCTCGACTGGGATGCGCGCCAGCTGCTCGATCATGAACTTGCCAGCCAAGGCTGCATGCCAGCTCGTGCCGCAGGCGACCATTTTGATTTCCTCGAAGCTGGCTAGTTCTTCTTCTTTCCAGTCGAGCTCGCCCAGGAAAACCTTGCCACTTTCCGGGCCCACCCGGCCCACCAAGGTATCGCGGACGGCCCGCGGCTGCTCGTAGATTTCTTTCAACATGAAATGGCGGAATCCACCCTTTTCCGCCATGATGGGATCCCAGGGCACATGCTGCACAGGGCGTTTGACAGGCGTGCCCTGGAAATTCATGAGGGCCACGCCGTCCGGCGTCAGGACCGCCACGTCGCCGTCCTCCAGGAAGATGACGTCGCGGGTATATGAGAGCAGTGGGGGAACATCCGAAGCCAGGAAGTACTCGTTCTGCCCCAGCCCTACCACCGCGGGTGGACCGAAGCGCACTGCGATCACTTTTTGCGGCTCCAAGCGGGAGATCACACCCAAAGCGAACATCCCCCGCAACCTGCGGACGGTTTTCAGAACAGCTTGCTCTAGGTTGCCTTCGTAGTACGCCTCGATCAGGTGTGCGATGACTTCCGTGTCTGTTTCCGATCGGAACTGATGGCCGCACGCCTCCAATTCCCGACGCAGTTCCAGGTAGTTTTCGATGATGCCATTGTGCACCACGACGACTTCGTCCCGGGCACCACGGTGAGGGTGAGCGTTCTCCTCAGTAGGGCGCCCGTGCGTGGCCCAACGCGTGTGCCCGATCCCGTACGTACCGGCAATGGTTTCCTCTTTGAGAGCCTCCTCAAGATTTCTCAATTTGCCTTGCGCGCGACGAACGATCAGTTCTCCTTCGGGGCTGACCACTGCGATCCCAGCTGAATCGTAGCCGCGATACTCCAGCCGCTTCAGTCCTTCCAGCAGGACCGAGACAGCGGGCCGGCTGCCTACGTACCCGATGATGCCGCACATAGACGATTCATTCCTCGAGCAGTTCCACTCGGTATTCCTCGATGACTGGGTTCGCTAACACCCTGTCTGCGATCTCCTCCAGGCGCTTCAAAGCCTCTTCGGGAGGAAGCTCGTCCAGCCGGATGTCGAAGTACTTCCCCTGCCGGACATCCTGGATCTCTCGGTAACCAAGAGTATGGAGGGCCGAACAAATCGTCTGGCCTTGGGGATCTAGCACAGTTTCTTTCAGGGCTACATAGACGCGCGCTTTCATCGGAACACCTCACTGCGTAGCTGGCCACTGGTTTGTGCGCGGCGCCGCGAGTGGTTCCCGCACAGCTCCGGCCAACATGGCCGCTTCACCGAACCCCTCCCGAAGGGTCCCGCTTGCCAGTTGTTCCTGAATCTCTGTAAACACCTTACCGAACGCCGTCAGGGCTTCGCCGATCGCCTCACGGTTGGTGACCAGTATGCTTTGCCAGATCTCATAGGGACTCATGGCCAGCCGCGTCATGTCCAATAAGCCAGAACCGGCGATTTGGCGGGCTTGCTCGGCCCCCACGTGCCGGGCGATGGTGATAGCCAGGGCGGTGGACAACAACTGCGGCAAGTGGGAAGTATAGGCGACCAAGCGATCGTGAAGCGTCGCATCCATGACTACGGGGATTGCGCCGAATTTGCGGATCCACTCCACCAGCTCCTGGATGGCTGGTTGCTCCAGGTCGCTAGCGCACTTCGGCGTCAAGATGTAGGGCCGACCCTCAAACAGGTCGGCTTCTGCAGCAGCTACGCCACGAACCTCTTTGCCTGCCATAGGATGCCCGCCGATGAAGATTCCCTGGCGGAGCGTACGGGTTGCCTTCTCCACGATTTGTTGCTTGGTACTTCCGGCGTCGGTCACGAGCAGGGAAGGCCGGCAGAGCGGCCCTAGCTCTTCCAGCAAGCTTAGGATGCGCTCGATCGGCTGAGCCAAGTACAGCAAATCGCTGCGCTCGCAAGCCTCCTCGAGCGATACAGCCTCGTCGATGACTCCGAGGTCCAGGGCTTCGGCGACCGTGCGCGGGGAACTGACGCCTAGGATACGACCTTGGAACCCGGCCTTCCGCAGGGCCAAGGCAAAGGAGCCCCCGATGAGCCCTACTCCCACAATGGTCACAGTGTGCATGGCTGGATGGCTCACAACCGCCGACCCACCGCGGGGGCGATGATCCGCAACTGCCCCATGAGTTCAGCAAACTGCTCGGGCCAAAGCGATTGTGCCCCATCGCTCAGCGCCGCATCAGGGTTGCAGTGAACCTCGACCAGTAGGCCGTCAGCTCCAGCTGCGATAGCGGCGCGGGCCATGGGTAACACGCGATCGCGCCGCCCTGTGCCATGGGACGGGTCGGCGATCACAGGCAAATGCGATAAAGCCTTCAGCGTGGGGATGGCCGAAATATCCATGGTATTCCGCGTAGCGCGCTCGAAGGTGC
>JAUQPO010000412.1 GCA_030550335.1 Acidobacteriota bacterium | reverse complement strand
CCCTCCGTCGCCACATCGGGCTACCCACCTCCATGGCCAACTTGACGCCGGTGCGAGCCCGATTGGAAAATCAAGTGCTAACTGTGGAGATGCGGGAGGTCGACTCATGAGCGACAACCAAGCGGAAGCCCCAGGCGCCCAGCAGCCCACCGCACGGGAGTGTTTTTGCATGGGGCTCGGGCCTGAGTTGTACGCATTGCTCAAACGGCTCAACCCGGACACGGCGAGGCAACATTTCAGAACGGCAAAGATCGAGTTCCTCAAGGGGATCCGAGCGATCATCGATCGAAGGATCGAGGAGCTGAGCCAGCAGCAAGCTTCTAAGGGGACCCGCATCAGCGTCGAATAAATAGAGCGATCTCCATCAGCAGGTGAGGAAATGTTGCGAGTAGGGGATGTGGCTCCCGAATTTGCACTCCTTTCGGCCAAAGGCGAAACAGTTCGGTTGTCGGATTTCCGAGGACGCAAAGTGGTGGTCTACTTTTACCCCCGGGCCGGTACACCTGGCTGCACTCGCGAAGCCTGTGACTTTCAAACCGAACTCAGCCAATTTCAACAGCTGGGTGTGCCGGTGATTGGCATTTCACCGGACCCCCCAGAGCGACTGGCCAAGTTCCAGCAGAAATACAACCTCTCGTTCCCACTGCTTAGCGATCCGGATCATCGGGTGGCCGAAGCCTACGGAGTCTGGGTTGTGAAGACACGTTTCGGAAAACAGAGCCCGGGGATCGAACGCACCACCTTCATCGTGGACGAGCAAGGTCGCGTGGCGAAGATCTTCCCCAAGGTCAAGGTGGATGGGCACGTCAAACAGGTCCTCGCCGCGCTGCAGAGCCTATAATTAGGGTTCTGCCGGTTGACGCCAGCCGGGTTTGAGGGCTCGCTATGGCCGGCATAATGTGGAGTGGGGGCGTATGTTTAGGACAATCCGGGAGCAGATCGAAACGGTTTTCCGAGAAGATCCAGCAGCGCGAAGCGTTTGGGAGGTGCTGCTGTGCTACCCGGGTGTCCACGCCATACTAATGCACCGAGTGGCCCACTGGCTGTGGGTCCGCAAGGTTCCCCTACTGCCGCGCCTCATCTCTCACATCAGCCGGTTCCTCACTGGCATCGAAATTCATCCCGGAGCCAAAATCGGTCGCCGGTTTTTTATCGACCACGGCATGGGCGTGGTCATCGGCGAAACGGCTGAAATCGGCGACGATGTGCTGATCTATCAGGGAGTGACGCTCGGGGGTACGGGCAAGGAAAAGGGCAAGCGCCACCCGACGATTGGAAACAATGTGGTTATCGGTGCAGGAGCCAAGGTGCTCGGCAACATCCGGATTGGAAATCATGTCAAGATTGGCGCAGGTTCAGTAGTCATCAAATCGGTGCCCGATCACTCTACTGTGGTTGGGGTTCCCGGACGGGTGGTGCGCCAGCATGGCCTGCCGGTGTTGGAAACGGAAGACGAGAAACTGGAGCATGGCAAGCTGCCCGATCCCGAATGGCAGGAAATTGAGGAGCTGAAACAACGAGTCGAGCGCCTAGAAGCCCAGCTCCAAGCCTTGCTCGAAGCTCAGACGGCACAGCAGCGTGCCCGCGAAGCTTGAGCCCCACCGGGCACGCTGCGTGGCGCTGGACGGTGGCCAACCGCAGAGTTTTCTACCGGTCCAATCCTAAGATCCGGCGGTTCCTGGCTACATCGGTAGCCGCGCCAGCGAACTCGTCAAAGGCCTTCTTCGGTGGCTCGATTAACATCGACCGGATGAACGGTGCCCCTTCACGCGCTCCCTGCTCGGCGTCCTTGTAGCAATCTTCCCATTCCAAAACTGCCCAGGAGCTATAACCCACGGCCGTCAGGCGGGTGAACACTTGTTTCCAGTCCACTTGACCATCACCCAAGCTGCGGAACCGGCCAGGGCGGTTGCGCCAGTCTTGGTAGCCGCCATAGACGCCGCTCCGCGCACTGGGACGATATTCGGCATCCTTGACGTGGAAAGCCTTGATGAACGGCCCGTACACATCGATGTAACCGATGTAGTCCAAGCACTGGAGCACCAGGTGGGACGGATCGTAAAGGATGTTCGCCCGCGGGTGATTGCCTGTAGCCTCCCGGAACCGCTCGAACGTCACCCCGTCGTGAAGATCCTCACCCGGATGGATTTCGAAAGCCAGGTCGACGCCATGCTCATCGGCGTAATCCAGTATCGGTTTCCAACGTCGCGCCAGTTCCTTGAAGCCCTCTTCCACTAGCCCGGCAGGTCGCTGAGGCCAGGGATAAACCGTGTGCCAAAGCAGAGCCCCGCTGAAGGTGGGGACAGCGGTGAGCCCTAAGTTGTAAGAAGCGCGGATCACGAGCTTCATCTGTTCGACCGCCCACTCGGTCCGCGCCTTCGGGTTCCCACGGACCTCGGGAGCCGCAAACGCGTCAAACAACTCATCGTAAGCGGGATGGACAGCTACGAGTTGTCCTTGCAGGTGCGCCGCCAGCTCGGTGATCGCCAGACCATTGCATTGCCCCTTGAGCTCGTCGCAGTAGGTTTTCGATTCTGCGG
>JAUQPO010000411.1 GCA_030550335.1 Acidobacteriota bacterium | reverse complement strand
CGGGCGGAATGGGCAAGGTAGGATTGCCACGGCGCGCAAAGACCACGTTGCGGTGACCATTGGGGTAAGGGACGCTACGCTCATAACCGAACAGGGGCAGGAAGCGGCCATCCACCCGGAAGACGTCGGCCATCTGCTGGAGGACCCAGTTGACGTAATCGACATCAGGTCCCCCAAGGTTGTTGTGATCGCTCACCATCAAGAAGTCCAGCTGTGCTGCGTCCAACGCGTACCGGTAAGCGTCAATCAAGCTGCCATCGTTGTTGCCGTCGTGTGAGAACTCAGTGTGACGGTGCGTATCGCCCCGGAAAATGCGATAACGCTTCCCGGCCGATTCGATCCCATACCCACGGATGCGCGCTAGGTCCTGGGCCTCGTTCGGATGGATGGGGAACGTGGCGATTTCTTCTGGCTGCCGCGGTCGTAGTCGAGGCTCGCCAGAAGGCGGTCCCACCTGTGGTAGCCGTCCGAAGTACACATCCGCGTGCTGGAAGAGGAACTGCTCGAAATCGCGATTGTCCGTAGGCCAAGCAAGAACCAATTCGCTGGAGGGGAGCGTGCCCACGCCAATACGCATGTCGGTGCGGCCTTGACTGAACGGAACGGGCACCGGACGAGTCCAGCGGTCGCCTTCGTATCGGGTAACGTAGAGGTTCCATGCGGCGCGGTGCATAGGTGCTGCACTGGGGGTATCCCAGATGCGCGGATGGCGATGGCGGAATATCAACCACACGTTGCCCAAAGGGTCCGCGTGCAAAACGGGCAAGTCGTTGTACCCCTGCAACTCTGAGGGCAAGGACTGCTCGATGCCTGCCACCGGTTCCTGCCAGCTGCCCCCACTCCAAACGGCTACGGCCATCCAGCGTGATTGGTACAATCGTGTACCCTGGCGATAAAGTAGGAACCCCGTGTCCTTGCCCCATTGCGTCCCGCTTTCATTCCAGGCCGCCCACAAGCGGTCCTGGCGATCACAAGCTAGGCTCACGCGTGCCTCGAACTTAGGGGTATCTGCCAACGGGGGCAGGTCGCTCCAGGAGCCCGCTTCCCACTTGCGCACGAGCACATCGTAGTTGCCTTTGTCGTAAGTGTCCCAGCCGACATAAACCCGACCCTTAGAGTCAGCAGCGACTGCAGGCTCCCAGTCATTGGCGGCAGAGCTCGATACCTTCTCTTCTGGCGACCAGCTTTGGCCGTCGAATCGCCGGGCAAAAATATCCGAGCTGCCGTCGCGGAAGCCTTGCCAAACCAACCACAAATGTCCCCGGGCGTCGGTAGCCAGAACCGGGAAGACATCGGGCTGCGGCGCCGTTGTCAACCGCTGGATGTCCGTCCATCGGCCATTGAAGTAGCGTCGCGCATACAGATCAAAATTCCCTCCGACCTGGGCGGACCATACGAACCAGACTCCGCCTTGGCCATCTCGCCCTGCTTTAACCAGGAAAATATCCCTCTGATCGCCAGAAATCGTCTCTGGCTCCGACCACTGGCCACCACTGAAGCGACGAACTCGAACCTCGTTCTTCCAGTTGGCGTACGCGACCCAAGCAACCCAAACCGTGCCAGCTGGCTCTACTAAAAGGGTCGCGTAATCGTCTTGGTACTCCTTCGTCGAGAGGAGTTCTGAGTAGGGCACCCGTTGTACCTCGACCGCCCCACCCAAATACGACCGAATTTCGCCAAGACTCAAAGAAAACGGTTCGACGACGAAATTACCGTTTACTGTCTCCACGTGGAGGCGGGTACCCGTAGTTCCCTCAACATCCACCACAATTCCTGGCACCAGCAAATACGGTCGCGGACCCGCCGATGGTTCCTCTTCCCAGGCTCGCCGCCGGAAATTCTCGCCCCGAGTGGTGTCCATTTTCCAGGAGTCCGGGCCGGTGATTTGATCTTCCGGACGTGGGCGCCAGTTGTGCAGTGCGAGCAGCCGCCCAGCCTCGACTCGCACTCGGCCGTCCCAAGCCCGGGGCTGGAGGTCGGTCAGTCCGAACCGAACGAGCAAACAAGCCACAGCGCCGCGCGACGAAATCCGAACAGGCTGCCTGGCCCGTTGTGCCGCAGGTGTCAAAGCTCGGACGCCAATCCACACAAGCCCAGCCACCATGCACGCCCCCAGCAACCGAGTCCCCGCCATGGCTTGCAACCTCCTTGCCGCGGACACTATCATACAGCCACAAAGGAGTTGTGCGACCTGCGGTGGGCAAGCCCAGGGGAGGGATGCGTCAATCGGTGAGGCTGCTTGTCACCTGGTTAGGGTCACGCTCAGCCGCACCGAGCGGTGGGGATCCTCCACACACAACTGCCTTTGCCTGGTGACCGACGCCGGCCTCGGATCGCCCAACCCAGGAAAAGCAAATCTCCTCACTGTGGGAGGACACATGCGTAAGTTGCCGGTAGGGGTGCTGAGTTTCGGTCTGCTAGCGCTGTTGAGCACGCAGTGGCTCGCCGCGCAGCCGTTGGAGAAAGGCGAAGTCGAAGTTGGTGGGTTCGCAGGCCTGGTGGCCGGAGCAGGAACCCACGCCAACGTGGGTGCTGGCGCTGCGGTCGGCGT
>JAUQPO010000049.1 GCA_030550335.1 Acidobacteriota bacterium | reverse complement strand
CGCCTGGCTAACTCCCCTTGGTTGCAACACCCGGTGGCGCGTGGTCTGCAGATCAAGATCAGCGGGTGCTTCAACTCTTGTGGGCAGCACCACGTTGGAGACATCGGCCTTTTCGGCGCCAAGCGCAACCGGCATGGCTACGAGGTGCCACACTTCCAGTTGCTGTTAGGTGCGCGGCGCGAACACAACGCCTCTCAGTTTGGTATGCCTATCGCTGCTATTCCGGCCAAACGTGTGCCGGAGGCGATCGAGCGGTTGTTGACCCGATTCGTTCGGGAACGGCATGAGAACGAGAGTCTGGCGGATTTTGTGAACCGCATCGGGAGAGCCGCCTGCAAGCAGCTGATCGAAGATCTGCTCGAGGTTCCGCCGCATACTGTCGCAGCAGAGCTGTACAGCGATTGGTATGACCCGCGTGAGTTCACCATTGCCGATCTGGGCGTAGGAGAGTGTGCTGGCGAGGTGGTGAGCCCGATCGATTTCCAGTTGGCGGCGTGCGAGCGCATGTTGTTCGAGGCGCAGCTTCGCTTGGAGGAACAGCGTGTCCAGGAAGCGGTCGAAGTGGCTCACCGGGCGATGGAGCAGGCAGCCGAAGCACTACTGCGTGTCTACGTGCCGGAATTGGCTCAGCGTTCAGAGCCTCTGGTGGAACGTTTCCGGATGGCCTTTGCGAATGGCCAGCAACTGTTCGACCCACGGTGTGCGCAGTATCTGTTGCGGATTGAAGGCGAGGAGGACGGCCTTCGGGACGTAGAGCTGGCACGGCGGCGCATCCACGAAGCGCAATTATTCCTGGAGGCCGCGCACGATTGCCACAGCAAACTATTACAGGCGAGGGCCGGGTCAGTTCATGGTTAAGGTGCAACACGTAGCGGTCAAGGTCTTTGTTGAACGGGGCGTGACGGTGGACCTAGTGGAGGCAATCCCAGTGTTCCACCGCTGGATCCGGGAGCGGACCGTGCCGGAGATTCTGATTGACGTGGCTGACTACCGGCATGTGTCTAACGGCCCAGGGGTCGTGCTCATAGGGTTTGAAGCCGACTACGCTCTGGATCAGACGAAGGGCGAATTGGGCTTGCTCTATCGGCGCAAGCAGGTCGACACGGCCGGACCTGTGGAGCAGTTGCGCCAGGCATGCCGTCGGGCCCTGGTTGCGTGCCGGCGTTTGGCTGTGGAGCCAGAGTTCAAGGGTCAGCTGCGGTTCGACGAAGGGTGTTGGGAGGTCATTTTCAATGACCGGTTGCTGGTCCCCAACACTTCAGAGAGTTACGAGGCCGTTGCTGGGCCGTTACGGGCGGTGTTTAGTGAACTATGGGGTGGAGCCGAGGTCTGGCTGGAGAGGGTGGGGGATCCTAGGGAGCGGCTCACGGTGCGGCTCCGGCGCGGTAGTCCCTTAGCCGCTGCTACCTAGGCTTGCAGCGGGATTGTGTAGCTGGTGTCAGAGACCCGGCTTAGAAGCCGGGCCGGCGAAGGACCCATAAGAGGTGGTGCTATCGGGTCGTTGGCGCTAGCGCAGTCCTCTGTTCCCGCCAATTAGGGGTGTGATGACCGCCGCAGTATAATGCGCCTATGACTGCGCCAGCGGACCTGGCGGGCTTCGATGTGGTCCCACTGGGCGCGAGTGACCTGCAAGAACTCCAACCTATCTTGGACGAAGAGAGTCGAGCCTGGGCGGAGGAGCTCGACTGGGATTATCGTGGGTCGGTCGAGGTTCTGCGCCCTTTCGTCCAAAGCGGCTCCGTAACGGGTTACGTCCTCCGCGCCGATGGTCATACGGTCGGGTTCGCCTACGCTGTACCGGAGCCTCCCAAGTGTCTCATCGGCGATTTGTACGTGCTCCGTGCTTACCGCTCGGAGAGCGCGGAAACGCTACTGTTGGAAGCGGTACTTCGTGATGTTTTTTGCCGGCCGTGGTTGCGGCGCGTGGAATGCCAGTTGATGTTGCTCGAAAGGCCACTAGAACGACGTTTGCCGTTCCAGCAGTATGCTCGCCGCTACCCCCGCAGCCTCATGGCCATCGACCCCGCGCAGGCGTTGGACTTGCCTGTTCATTCGGAGGCAGCCCGGTACCGTCTGGAGCATTGGTCTTCCGCCTACCAGTTCGAGGCGGCTTCGGTGATTGCCACGGCTTACCGAAACCACGTAGACGCCGAAGTCAACGACCAGTACCGAACTCGCTCCGGAGCTCTGCGCTTTCTGACGAACCTTTTAGTCTATTCGGGCTGCGGGATCTTCTGCGATTCTGCTTCCTACCTGGCTTTCGATTCGTCCGACCGGTTGGTTGGACTTTGTCTGGTGAGTTTGGTTCGCCCGGACGTGGGGCACATTACCCAGGTGAGCGTGATTCCAGAGGTCCAAGGTAGGGGGGTAGGCTACGAGTTGATCCGCCGTTCTCTGGTGGCGGTGAAACAGCTTGGATGCCGTAAGGTAACCCTGACGGTGACCAATGCGAACAGCCGGGCGCGCGAGCTTTACACACGCATGGGCTTCACCGTCCAGCGCCGCTTTGCAGCGTACGTCTGGGAGCGGTGAAGCCCCTGTACGTGCCAGGCTGGAGGGTGCCCGTTTACACGACGTAGGGTTCCCTATATTTCCGGGTCAACAGCTGGTCGGCTTCCGGATCGTTGACAAACTTCCGAGCCTTCGCGTCCCACTTGAGCAACCGCCCCACTCGGTAGCTGATGTTGGCCAGGTGACATAAGGCAGCCGAGAGAGCACCAACCTCGACGTCAGCATTGAGCTCCTTGTAGTTCCGGCTCCGGCAGGCGGCCAGGAAGTTCTCGATGTGAAGACGAGTGCTATCGACCTTTTCGGCCACCTCGTCCATGACCTTTTCCATCTTCTCGCCCTTGTAGACCTGGAAGCCGCGGTCATCGACCCACATCCAGCCTTCACTTCCGAAGAAGAGATTGCCGATGGTATTGCCCGGGCGCACGGGGAGGCCGGCCTCGGGACCAGTCAACAAGCCCCGGACTTCGAACACGATTTGCTTGTCACCATAGCTGAACGATGCCAGCTGGGTATTGGGGGTTTCTTGGTCGTCGTCGTAAATGTACTTACCGCCGGTCGAGACCACAGTTTCAGGCAACTCGACCCCCAAGCCCCAGCGGCAGATGTCCATTTCGTGTACACCCTGATTGCCGATGTCCCCGTTGCCTGTGTCCCAGAACCAGTGCCAGTTGTACCGGTACCGGTTGAGAGTGTACGGGCGCATAGGCGCTGGCCCGAGGAACAAATCCC
The DNA here is from genome assembly GCA_030550335.1 of Acidobacteriota bacterium. Classification (GTDB taxonomy): domain Bacteria; phylum Acidobacteriota; class Terriglobia; order Bryobacterales; family Bryobacteraceae; genus JAUQPO01. The sequence goes on along the minus strand of JAUQPO010000049.1, from coordinate 11,484 downwards.
AGTTCAATCCGGCTGGTACGGGTTCAGGTGGGGTCTTGCCGATGGAGGGGCGACGCTTGAAGCACAAACCCCTCGCCATGTACAGCTGTCCAATCACACCTTCTCGAAGGAGTTGCATCGCCCGAATCTTGTGGGGGGAGCTCCGGCCCTGGTGACCCACCTGCACGATTCGTTGCGTGCGCCGCGCCGTCTCGATCATTCGCCAACCTTCGTAGACGTTGTGGCTGGCCGGCTTCTCGACGTAAACATCCTTGCCGGCCTCGCAGGCCCAAATGGTCGCGAGCGCATGCCAATGGTTGGGAGTGGCAATCGCCACTGCGTCGACCTCTTTGTCTGCATACAGCTCTCGTAGGTCGACGTACTCCTTCGCCTTGGGGGCCCCGAGCTTGGCTAGTTGAGACTGTGCTCGCTCGCGAGCGGCCTGGAACACATCGCAGAGAGCCATCACTTGGCAATCGGGGATTTGAGAGAACGCGCGCATCAGGTACGTCCCCCGGCCGCCTAATCCCACGATCCCCATCTGGACCCGGTCGTTTGCTCCCACGACGCGTGTGGCTGCCAAGGCTGTTGCTGCGCCCTGGAAGAAATGTCGCCGCGTTATCTTGCTCATGATCGTCACCTCGCAAGACGGAACTTCGCTCCAGCCGTTACTGTAGCAAAAGCTTTGCTGCGTAGCATCGCTCGGTGGCCGATGGAGCTACCCGGCAAATTGTCGTGGCACGGAGTCAGCTAAGACTAGGGGCCCGGCCATACTTGGACAGATGTTTCGAGCTCCGCTGCTCTTGACTTCCGCCTGAAGTACGTATATTCTGGCAACCGCCATGACTTCGAAATGTTGGAGGGGGCCATGCAAGTGAACAAAATCCGCTGGTTACTCGCAGCTGTAGTGGTTTTCGTGGTCATGCTCGCGCTGGACTGGCTGACCCATAACGTCCTGTTGAGTGCAGAGTACGAGCGGACGGCGCATCTGTGGCGCTCGGCTGCAGAGGTGAAGACTGGCTTGATGCTCATTGTTCAGGCGGTTACTGCTTTCCTGCTGGTCTACATCTTCGCCAAAGGTTACGAAGGGCGGGGCTGGCTCGAGGGAGTACGCTTCGGGGTGATCATAGGGTTGTTCATGACCATCCCACGGGCCTATGGGACCTATGCGGTCATGCCCATCCCTTACTCGTTGGCCTTGGGGTGGTTCCTCTATGGGATGGTGACGTTCGTGTTGCTTGGGCTCGTCGCCGCTGCGCTCTACCGGCCAGCAAGCAGGACGTCAGCTGGTGGGGCGTAAAAGCCCTTGAGCATGGCTCGTAACAGGAGCTTTACGAAGCTGGGTCCGAGACTGGGACGATCGCGTAGTAGGCATAGCTCGCCCAGTCCGGCCCAGCACAATTGGACGGCTCAACAGCCAGCAAACGCGCCCCTGCCACTTGCAGTGTGGAGACCACTCGGCACGACGGGATTCCGCGCATGGGTACGATCGGATTCATTCCAAACCTCCGGCCATAGTAGGCCAGGAGTTGCAATATAGCGAGAGCTGACTGCCCGACCCATCGCCGAATCCGGCCAGGCCTCACCCGGTGGCTGGGGAGGTTAAAGGCTATGATGCCGCCTGGGCGGACGACGCGCACGAACTCTCGAAGGTAAGCCAGGGCGAGTTGACTGGGCAGGTGTTGAAGCGTGAGGCTCGAGTAAGCGAGGTCGAAGGAACCGTCTCGGAACAGCCGCAAGTCGGCTCGGCAGTTCAGAACGAACGAGCAGTTATCTGGCGGGCGGAGACTCCGGGCTCTTACGAGCATTTCGTAGGCTATATCCACCCCGACGACATGTCGGAAGTATCGTGCCAGGGCACGAGTCAGTCGGCCCACGCCACAACCGAAGTCCAACGCCTTGTGACCACCGAAGTGGACCCCCAATTTCTCGATGCGCTCGCGCAAGGCCTCAATCTCTGCTATGCCTGTGTCAAAAAAAGTCTGCAGGTCCTCGCCATCCGGGGAGTCAAGAATCGCCCGGAGGGCGTCCCGCCTGGCGAGCTCATTCCAGAGTTGTTGCGCTTGCCGGAGTGCGAGGGTAGGATTCAAGTTCCGCTCCTACACTTTTTCTACCGCGGGCACAAATGAGGGCTACAGCAGTGGCGGTGGTCTGACTGGCCTATGGCCAAGAGGGAGTACAATGTTGCTGCCGCAAAGTGGCTCGACCACGAATGCAGCGGGAGAACTTTAGATGCGAGTCATCAATGGACAGTGGTGGCTTGGATGGGTCGCCTCGGTGGCGGTTATCCTCGCCCAGGTGTCCGAGCAGCGGCCAAACATTCTGTGGATCACTTGCGAAGACACGGGCCCTCACCTCGGTGCATATGGCGATCGCTATGCGCGTACCCCCAACCTGGACGCACTGGCAAAACGCGGCATGATTTATCGCGTCGCCTGGTCCAACGCTCCTGTGTGTGCCCCAGCGCGGACTGCAATTATCAGCGGCGTACACGCGCCAGCACTGGGGGCCGAGCATATGCGGAGCATGGTGCGCATGCCACCGGGCATGAAGATGTACCCGCAGTACTTGCGCGAGGCCGGTTACTATTGCACCAATAACGTCAAAGAGGACTACAACCTGGAGAAACCTGGTGTAGTCTGGGACGAGTCGAGTAACCGTGCTCACTGGCGCAACCGAAAACCTGGCCAGCCGTTCTTCGCCATCTTCAACTTCACGACCACGCACGAGAGCCAGATCCGACGGCGCCCCCATAAGTTGGTGCACGATCCTGCTCAGGTGCGTCTGCCAGCCTATCATCCCGACACACCGGAGGTCCGGCACGACTGGGCCCAGTATTACGACAACATCACCACGATGGACGCCCAGGCTGGGGAAATCCTTCGGCAGCTCGAACAGGATGGTTTGCAGGACGAGACCATAGTGTTCTTTTACGGAGACCACGGGCCCGGAATGCCGCGATCGAAACGATTCCCGTACGACTCTGGGTTGCGGGTGCCTCTGATCGTTTACGTGCCGCCTAAGTTCCGGCACCTGGCCCCGGCGGATTACCAGCCAGGCGGGATCTCGCAGCGCCTGGTCAGCTTCGTGGATCTGGCTCCGACGGTGCTGAGTTTGGCAGGAATCAAGCCCCCGGAGTTCATGCAGGGGCGGGCCTTCATGGGGCGCTACGCGGCCCCGGAACCACAGTTCCTTTACGGCTACCGCGCGCGCATGGATGAGCGCTACGACCTCATTCGAAGTGTCCGGGATGGCCGGTACGTTTACCTACGCAATTACATGCCTCACAAGATCTACGGCCAGCATATTGCTTACATGTTCGAGATGCCCACTACTCAGGTTTGGCAACGGCTTTACCTTTTGGGCAAGCTCCGGCCACCCCAAACCTACTTCTGGGAGCCGAAACCGTTCGAAGAGTTGTACGACCTGGACAGCGACCCAGATGAGGTCCACAACCTGGCGAATTCGCCAGCCCACCGTGGAGTGCTTGAGCGGATGCGCCAGGCTCTGGACGAGTTCATACTGTCGACTCGTGATCTAGGTTTCCTTCCGGAGGCCGAAATGCACGCCCGATGCCCAGGCACCGCACCGTACTTGCTGGGCCAGGATCGTAATCGATTTCCGCTGGAGCGGATCAAGCGGGTTGCCGATCGGGCTGCTTCTGGCGAGCCCAAGTATACAGCCGAACTGGTCGCCGGTTTGTCAGATCGCGACAGCGCGGTGCGGTACTGGGCCGTGCTAGGTCTGCTGATCAGGGGCGAGCGTGCCGTTCGGCAGGCGAGCGAGCAGCTACGCGCACTCTTGAACGACCCTAGCCCTAGTGTGCGCATCGTCGCTGCGGAGGCTCTGGCGCGATTTGGCCGGCCCGAGGATCTCGATCCGTGCTTGGAAGTATTACTAGAGCACGCGCGGTTGGACAAGCACGGGGTATATGTGGCCATCGAAGCTCTCAACGCCCTGGATGAACTTGACGGCAAAGCGGCGATGGTGATCGAACGGATTCGGGCTTTGCCCCGCGAACATTCCTCGGTCCACCCGCGCTTAAACGAATATGTGCCACGACTCATCGAGAAGATCCTTCAAGATCTCCAGTGAGGCAACCTATGGAGGACAGATGGCATTGGAAGTGACTCGCTGGCCCGAAGATTTGCCGCTGACACTAGACACGGTCTCCCATGTTTGGGCTCAGCAAGGCTTTGACTGTGCTCTCTGGATCGACCCGCCCGGTCAGGCGTGGATCGATTTCGTGCACCCCACTGACGAGCTCGTTTTGGTCAAGGAAGGTGTGGTGGAACTCGAAGTGGAGGGAGAACGCGTAACGCTTTATCCGGGGGATCAGCTACTGATCCCCGCAGGCAAGATTCACAGCATGTGGAATCGCGGCGAAAAGCCAGCTTGCTGGTTTTATGGTTACCGCCGGTATCCGGTGAAGTTCGGTGTGGCGTGAACGGAACGTGGCTCGGCCCCACGCGTGACAGCCAGTCTCGATTAACGATAGATCTCGCCCCGATTAACGGAACTAAAGTGTGTAGAGATGGGACGGAAGAAACTGATCGTTTGGCTAGAACGGCAAGGGACTAGGGGTGCCTCTGACGGCAACGGCAAGTTGGCGTGCGAACGACCTCTGGCTTCTTGTCGGAGTCCACTCTCCAAGACCCTGCTTGGGGGGAATGGCCGCTGGCTAAGGATTGCAAGCTTGCTGCTTTTAATGTTCGACCCGCCCATGCGCGGGCAAGTCCCCGTGGCGCCATGGCCAGCCTTGGCTTTGGGCCATCCGGCCCGCCTTCGAGCCATCGAGCCTCGGTCTTCGAACCCCAACCTCGTGGAGGGTAGGGAACTGTACAGCCCGCAAGGGGTAGCGGTGGATCCAGTGGCTGGAATCCTCTACGTCGCCGATACCGGCAACAACCGTGTGCTTGCTTGGCGGAATCCGCTGAGCGTGACTAACGGTGCCCCAGCGGATTTCGTGATTGGTCAACCCGATTTTTACTCCACGCTGCCTAGTGGCCCTTCGGCTGGCCGGCCAAGCGGTCTGAACCAACCCACCGGGCTTGTTGTAGACGGGGACGGGAACCTGTACGTGGTGGATGCGGGCAATAATCGCATTCTGCGTTATCGCCGCCCTTACGAGCAACCCTTCGGGCAGGTAGTGGCGGATTTGGTGTTGGGCCAGCCGACCCTGAACTCGACTCAAGCGAACTTTGGTGGCCTCTCCGCTCGCAGTATCGATACCACCACTGGAACCGGCGCGGCCTATCGCGCAGGCCTTTGCTTTGACAGCGACGGGAATTTGTGGTTCACGGATGCGGGCAATCACCGTGTTTTGCGTTACCCTGCAAGTGCTTTGCGCACGCCTGGCCAGCATGGTCCGGAAGCCGATCTGGTTCTGGGACAGCCCAACTTTACTACCAATGCGACCCTGTCACAAACTGCTCAGAACCGCTTGAACAAGCAAGTGCTCCGGGAGCCTTCCAGCCTCGCATTCGATGCGGGTGGGCGCTTGTACGTGGCCGATGGGCTGAACCGTGTGCTGGTTTATGAGCCCCCGTTCACTTCCGGGAAGAGCGCCTCGCGGATCATGGGGCTGAACATTTCTTCCTATCCGATTAGCGCCACATCTCTCGGGGTTGTTGTCGAGAACCGGTGGTTCCCTCCTGAGGGTGTGTTCACGGCCGGGGAAAAGATCTTCGTGGTGGACACTGGAGCGCACCGAGTGTTGCGGTTTCCACGTTTTGAAGACTGGCCCTCCGAAAGCGTACAACCCTCTCCGGCAGCCGAGGCAGTCATCGGTCAGGATGCGTTCACATCCGCCACTACGGTGATCAATCGCGGGCGCTCGGAACCTTGGGCCAATACTTTTGCCGGGCCTACCGCGGGTGCCTACGCGCTCGGCCAGGTCTTCATCGTGGATACCGGCAACCACCGGGTCTTGATCTTCCCGGATCTTTCCCAAGGGCCGCAGATCGCTGGTGGAGAACCCTACGTCGCTCAGCGGGTACTGGGACAAATCGGGTTCGAATACCGCACGCCCAACCTGATCGAAGGGCGCGAGTTCCACTTCCTCAGCTCCTTGGTAACGGGCGCGGGTGTGGCCATCGACAGCACATCCAACCCGCCACGGCTTTGGGTCGCGGACCCAAACAATCACCGTGTGCTCGGCTTTGCCGACGCCCGCAGGGTCCGCCCTGGTGACGTGGCTGACATAGTGATTGGTCAGGTCGACCGGTACCGCTCTCTCGTAAATTCGCCTTCCAACGATCCCACCCGGCCCACACGCACGGGATTTTTTGCCCCGGTCGGCGTCGCTGTGGATTCTGAGGGGAATCTATGGGTGGCTGACAGCGGGAACGGTCGTGTGCTACGCTTCCCGCGCCCGTTCGACCGGCCCGCAGGCCCGCACGAGCCGGATCTGGTCATCGGCCAGCTCGATTTCACTAGCCGGACGTCAGACCCAACCGATCGTACACTCGGTGCGCCTTTCGGCTTGGCCTTCACCGTAGACGGCCACCTGGTCGTTTCCGATTCAGTGCATCATCGGGTGCTACTTTTCCAAAAGCCGTTTTCGAGCGGTATGGCTGCTTCGCGCGTTTTCGGCCAGCCGGACTTCACCTCTTCCGGTGCAGGAAGTGGCCTTACCCAGCTCAACAGTCCCCGTCACATCGCTGTGGATGCCGATGACCGGCTGTACGTGTGTGACTCGGCCAATAACCGCGTAGTCGTGTTCAGTCGTGCGCCGGCGGCACCGCCCAACCCGAGCGCCATCTTAGTGATTTCAGGAATGAGGTCTCCGCAGGGCGTTTACGTCAATCGATCAACGGGGGAGGTGTGGATTGCTGACACCGGCAATAACCGTTTGTTGCGCTACCCTCCATTTGCGCGAATGATCACCGAGGGCCCGAAGGCTGAGGTCACCATTCAAGCGTCAGCACCACTAGCGGTCTCCCAGGATGCTCGGGGCAACCTAGTGGTAGCCGATGGCTTGAACCGGGTGGCTTTCCATTTCCGTCAGCTGGTGGCCACCAACGCAGCGAATTACTTACAGCGGCTAGCCCCAGGCATGATTGCTTCGCTGTTCTATCCTGAACTGCCTGAGCTTCAGACGCAAAGCTTCGAATCTCTCCCGCAACCGATCCCATTGCCTAGGGAGCTCTCGGGTGTCCAGGTGCTAATGGACGGGCAACCCACCTTCCTGTATTTCGTTAGCCCGACGCAAACCAACTTTTTAATTCCTAACGACGCACCGTTTGGCCGATGGGCTGAACTCTGGTTGGTGCGTAGCCAAACGGGAGAGATCCTCGCAGCCTCCTATGCGCCCGTGGGTGCAGCTTCACCAGGATTCTTCACCGTGCCTCCAGTGGGAACGGGTCAGATTGCTGCCGTGAACGTCGATTCAAGAGGGCGCTACTACGGAGTGAACTCTCCCTCGAACCCGGTACGCGTCGGTGACTACATCGAGCTCTACGGCACCGGCGCCGGGCATATTCCGGGTGCACCCGATGACGGGCGTCCACCGGGAAGGGCTGTGCCGACGCCTTTCAAACCCGTGGTGATCCTGAATTCCCGTGTCGTTGACGAGGCTGACGTCGTCTATTCCGGTCTTGCCCCGAACTTCGTCGGTGTATGGCAAGTCAACATTCGGATCCCTGACTTTGTCCCTTCCGGTGACGCTATTCCGCTGGCGGTTATCATGCAAGACGTGCCGAGTACGGATCCAGAGAATCCAGGAAGAATCCGCACCACGATCGCTGTGAGACGCTAGCCACGTTGTGCGGCGACAACTCGGGTGTAAGCTACCCGCGCACTTTCCCATACCAGAATGCAGCTTACTGGCCCACGTGAATGTAAACCTGATTGGAAGCTAGGCCGTTAACGACGATTTGGAGAGGCCAGCGCCCGGCGGGCAAGTCCGGTGGGACTTGCACGTTGACCTGATAGAGGCCTTCGAAATTCGGAGCCAGCCCACTAAAGGTGGGAGTGAGGTGCCGGCCCGCAAGGATTACAGTCGGCGTGGCCGTCGTCCGGAGTACCCCAAAGACATCGTCCGGTTCGACGGGGCCCAAGCCCGTTCCATAGATTTCCACCCACTCGCCAGGACGAGCGGGTCGCAGGGAGGTGGGTAAGCCTGTTTGTGTCACCGTTACCGCGCCCTCGCCGTCGGTAGAGACCAGGAAGATGCCTGGACTGTAAGGCTCAACTGTGACCTCCATACTGACCGACGGTCCATATCGCGTGAATACTTGCAAACGTGCTTGCCCCAGTGGGACATCTTCTGGGACGTACAAATTGATTTGGGAGTCGCTCACGTAAAGGAGCGGCAGCTTTCGCTCGCCCAGCCACACCTCTACATCCGCTAAGCGCGTGGGTAGCGGAAGTCTCTCGGCCACGGCGGTGGCTCCACCGGAAAGGTTCGTCCCGAAGAGCGACGCCAATGAACCTGGCGTTACAGGGCCTCGGAAACTCGCCGCGTTAACGAACCCACCTGCGGCCAGGGCTGGCAAGGGGACTTGGGCAGCGGCTTGCAATCGCAACATGCCGCTGGAGGGTCGGGCTGAACGCGAGGGCAGGAAAAATCGCAGATTTCCGTTAGTGTCGGAGGTAGTCGTAGCGACCACTGAACCGGAGTCTGTCGCCAGCTGCAAGCGAGCGGCCACGCCTGAATACGGCAATCGATTCCGATCCCGGAGTTCCAACGCCACTTCTTCGGTGCCCTGCGGAATCGTGATCTCGTACTGATCGGGTGCCAATTGGCGGAGGGCCGTAGCGCCCGCAACCAAGTTCACCTGTAAATCCGAGAGCTCGGCCACTTGGATTTTGGCTCGCGCAGTCATGTAAGCGCCCTCGGCAATCGTGGCCACGACTTCATCAACGCCTGGCTGGCGCCCGGTAACCACAAAGCTCGCCGCGCGCGCTCCAGCTGGGATGACCACGCTTGAGGGTATCTCCACGTACCCAAAAGCGGGCGAGAGATTCACGACCAGATCCTTCTGGGCCGGTCGATCGAGTACTACGTAAGCGGGAGCACCTTGACCGCGCAGAACCCCTGCGGCGGGAAAAAGCGACAAGTGCAACCCATGGGCTAGGCTCGTTTCAGCCCACGCTCTTCCCTCCGTGCGCTCATGAAAGAATGTTTCGAAGGCTTGACGGAAGCGGTCCACCTTGGCCACGGCCTCGGGCCGGGGAGATTCTCCTTCCGGGACCACCAGAATGAAGGCGAAACGGAAGCGATGCTGCTCGACCGTGTGGTCGGGGATCCGCAGGCCTTCGGCTTGGATCAAGTCCTCGACTCTGATGTCCCACCGCTCGCCATTCAACCCTACCCCCACCTGAGGCGGGCGTGAGGGCGAAATGCCCGAGTTCTCCACGAGAAAAGTCGGAGAAACTTCCGAAGGACTCCGCACGCCCATGAGGTATTGATCCAACGCAGAATACCGCTGCACCGTGGCGGTCGTGACGAACCGGCCGAAAGTGGGAAGGCTCGGGCAGCTGGCTGGCGTCAGTTGCCTGTCGCAGATTTCATTGCCTTCCAGGAATGAAGCCTCCGAGTTGAAGTTGAAGCTCCAGTGCGCATTCTGACGGCCCAGCATCGGCCTGCGGGTGGGTTGCAACGGATCGGCCACACTCACGTAGGCGAGGAAGAGGTGGCCAGCTTCGTGGGCCAAAAGGGTAAGGGGTGTGTCCCCCGACACAAAGCGGCCTTCCACGACCGCGTAAGGTTGGTCCGGGTACTGGCTCAGAGGTCCCATGTTGAGAATGGCTTGCAAGCGGCGGGGCGAGCCGAACTCCTGGCCGGCGTCGTAGACTTCCTGGCCGATACCCCGCCGGTGATTCCGGACCGTAATTTCGTAGGCAAGGGCGTTGGTACCGGCAGGAACACCTAGGTCGTTGAACACCACCAAGTAGTCGTACGCGTCGTCATGTGAGGCATAGAATCGCTGCGCCAGCTCGACTAAGTCGATCTCCTGAATGCTCGTGAAGCGTTCCAGAATGGCACCACTCAGCGTGCCGCTCACACCCTCGGAAAAGGACACCACAGTGGTCGATCGGGAACGGTTGCCTGGCGCAATCCCCACCACGGCAGAACTGGGGCTAGTGGCGCCATAGGCGAACTCAATCTGGCCGTTCTTGTAAAGGCGGACCTGGAAAGTCTGGTGGGGGCCAACTCCGACCTCTCGGAACTCCGGGACTTCCAGCCAAGTCACCGTCAGTTGTGTAGACTCGACGAGGACCCGTATGCCCTGACGGGCTTTCGTCGGGTCAAGATCCGCAAATAAGGGCGCGATGCGGGGAGGCCCGGACACTGCTCGCCCGAGTGAGCGCTCAGATGTAGCCACGTCAGGCTGACCGAAGGTCAGATTGCCGTCCGAATTGATATAGATCTGCCTGTAAGTACGGCCGTAGAAAGGAAAGGAGAAAGGGAGCTGCAGCAATCGAGTGTCGTCGTCCCCCATGTTATCGATCGCGGTACCAGCCATGGCCGCTTGCTGATCTACCAGTTCAGAGCTCAGTTCTACGCGGTAGGCGTTGGCCCCGCCGTCCGTTGGGGTGAATCGTATCGCCCGACCAGCCAAGTCGAACGGGTTGACCCGGGCCACTACATCGGGGGTCCCTTCGATGATGGCAATGTTTCCCACTGCTGCAGTACGCAGTGCGCGGCTCGGTGCTGTGATCAGCCCATGACGACGCACACTCCCCGTCAGCCGCGCCCGTTGCTTCCGGCTTTTACGGCTGAGCGCCAGCTCAGCACGCCAAGCCTCGGGATCCGTCCCACACACGGCCGGCTCCCGGTAGGCAGCAGCGGGCGATACGAGCGCCAGTAGAAGGACCAGCCAAGCGATGGTGGGCTGGCTTGGGCGGGATCCTCGATGCCGGCTGCGGGTCATGATCGTTGCTGCGGGTTTCCGGTAATTTTTATCCTAACGGCACCCGGTTCTATTCAGGGTGTGGGGGGGTAGGGAAGTGCGGTGGGGGAGAGCGTGGATTCCAGTTCGGATAACAAACCAGTTCTTCGGGAGTTGTGAGCCAAACTTCAAGTTTCATGGTAGATTTGACAGGCGCCTCCCCTAACTAACCCCTCCACCCATACTCCCCATCCCCCCTTCCGGACTAATCCTGTACCCCGCCAGCGCCGATCAACTCAAGGAATGTCTGAGCTCCGCCCTCAGCTGTACTACTCGACTGTACCTAAGCGGCAGCTCCAGGAGGAAATTACCCGCGCAGGACGCGACTTCGTTGCCAGCCTGAATCACGAGGTCCGTACCCCCCTGACCGGCATCCTGGGCATGGCCGACCTGCTGCTGGAGACTGAGCTGAGCCCCGAGCAGCTCGACTATGTCCAAACCATCCGCGAGTGCGCCGAGCAGCTGATGCAAATGCTGAACACGGCACTGGATTACGCTGCTCTGGAGGCTGGTCAGATCGAGCTGCGGCCCACCCCCTTCGGCCTGCAGGAGCTACTGGGAGAGCTGGCCCGCCAGGCTGCCGCGAAATGTCAGGCGAAAGGATTGG
>JAUQPO010000410.1 GCA_030550335.1 Acidobacteriota bacterium | reverse complement strand
CGGACCCGGTAAACCAAGCGTAGCCCCAAGCCGTCGCTCCTACCACTAGCAACAACCACCCCCGACCGAGGCCGAACACGCGAAGAACGGCCAGTAGTGCACCAGCAATGACCGTTAGATGCAAGCCCGAAACCACCAACGTGTGGTAAGTGCCGGCTACCCGGAACTGCTCCTTCCAGCTGCGCTCCAGCGCATCACGCTCGCCCATCAGCGTGGCCAGCAGAATTGCACGGACCCGTTCATCCGAACTCAGTTGACGGATGCGCTCCTCAGCTTTTCTGCGAAGCGTTTCGACTCCAAAGGTCCACGAGACAGGGCAAGATCCTGGCAGGGCTTTGAGGCCTGCTGCGCCAGAGACCGACATCGTCCAATAAAGGTGCTGGCGAGCTGCGTAGGCTTCGTAGTCGAACGCCCCAGGGTTTTGAAAGTTCCGGATGGGGCGGAGCTTCCCCGTCACCTGGATCCGTGCCCCGGGGCGCAGTTCCGGCAGCGAGTCTCCAGCTTTGAGGTAGACGCTAACACGCAGCCGAGCCTTGCGCGCTGCTTCCAGCACAAACTGCACCCGCTGATCTTCCTGTCGTGGCCAGCTGACCACGCAGCCTTCTAGGACAACTGCTTCGCGAGGGTCCGCATCGATGTAGGGCACTTCAGTGGGCCGGTTGATTCGCTCTACGGCCGCGCCCAAGCCCACTGCCAGTACCAGCCCGCTAACCCGGGCGCCCCAACGGGCGCCGGCGCGTCGTGCTGCCAGGCCCAAAGCGGCTAGTGCAGGCAGTGCCCAACCGACATCCTGGGCTTCCACCCAGCCGACTCGAGCCAGAGCGATCCCAAGCATCAAGAAGAGCACCGGGACAAGCAGCGGGCTTCGCCCCATCCCTTAACTACAGTGGGTTCGAGAACTTGCTTGGCTCGCTTGGAACGAAGGCAAGGCTGAGGCGGGTACTTGGGTGGAGAGTCCAGACTCATGGGCACGCCCAGGGGTGAGGACAAGATGCTCCTGGGCTAGGGTTCCCTCGGACCCGGGAAGGCCCCTATAGGACTTCCCCTAGCCCTTAGTGCTCCGTGCGCACAGGCGAAGCCTTCTGAGCATAAGGGGGCGGACCCAATGGCTCGACCGTGGTCAGGCCTTCGGGAAGTTGGATCCCTGCCACTAACTCCGAGCCCAACCGCACCTGCTCTACGCCGCGCGCGTCCCGCAAGCGATAAAGCCAGTTTGGTTCGACAGCGTACCACTCAGGGAACTCGTTCAGGCGCGCGTAATTCTTTCTAAAGCCGATCACCAGCCGGTGGCGCGGAAAATCGAAGCGCACGCGCGCTGGACGATTCACGAAGACGATGAGGCCGTCGTTTGTCCTCGCGGCGCCCAGCTCCAGTCCAGGCGTCCACGGGTCTGGCAATATGCCTTGTGTTTTCCACATGACATAGAGCAGCAACGTGCGGTTGTAGTTTCCCTCCCCGTACCATCGTTCGATAAAACCGTCCGGGCGTTGCAAGCTCATCAACCGCTGGGTCTCTTTTTCTACCCACTGGAAGGCCTCCTGGACAGGTTCTCGCGCCAGCAGGTATAGAGCGCCTTCGATCGAATCCGCCAACTCGTCAAAGGACGTAGAGCCCCAGTTATGGCCTAGGTATTTGGGCAACGCTCGCAAAACTTTTAGCGTCGCCTCGCGGTAGCTCGGATCCCCGGTGCTTTGGAAAAACGCGTAAACAGCCCCGTACACGTAGCCCCAGTTGTCCGATAGCGTGTCGCGGACAGGGCGTAGGCTGTCCACATCGATCGATTCGTAGAGGAAGCCGTCCGGATTGGCAGAAGCCAGGACTTGGTCGAGCATTTTACGGATCGCTGGTTCGTAACGGCGCGCGTAGGGGGTTTGCTCTTCAGCTTCGAGCGCGTAGAGCAGCGTCAGGCCGACGATAGCCTCGTTGCCATGGTCTCGGAGGCGGCAGCGTTTGGACCCGCTCTGCGTGGCGAAATCCCACTCTTCTACTGGCAGTCCGTTACTGCGGGGCAGAATCTCCTCGACATAAGCGTCTGCGATCCCTCGAGCCCATTGACGCCACGAAAGGTCGCGATCCATGGCAGCCAATCGCACCAGCACCTGGAGGGCGTCGCCATTGATCTCGGCACCGGTGCCGGGCAAGGGTCCCCAGCGAGTCTTCACAGGGCAATGTCGCATCATGTCGCGGGTCAGTTCGCGCATGCGCTCGAACCAAGGGGTGCGACCGAGTAGCTCGGTCACTGCCAAAAGGCCATCTTTGGCATATTCGGCGGCACCGAAGATGCTCGGTTGGGCGGGTACGTGCTTTTCCAGATCAAAATCCGCGGGGAGGGAGTCGAGGACCGTCGTGTAGCGGACCTCGTTACGCAGCATCTCGAGCATCCGACCGTGGTAGATCTCCGGGTCGGTGATGCGTGCGGTCAAAATCAGGTACGGATAAAGGTCCGCGCCGGAGTTGTGCGGGGTGTAGACCCGGTGGTAGGGCCGCCCTTCAGTGCCTCGACCGCCAGGGAGCCGATCGGGTAGCAAGAGCGTTAAGGGATCCGCTTGGGCTAACCAGGCCTGCAGGACTCGCTGGGCCGATCGCAAGGCCCGCTCCACATCGCGCGCGTGCTG
>JAUQPO010000409.1 GCA_030550335.1 Acidobacteriota bacterium | reverse complement strand
TGCTGCGGCCGGAGCGCAAACGATCGTGCCCACCGGTTTGCAGCTTGGGCTGGGCACCCGCCCCGTTTCCAACGAGATTATCCTCACCCAAGGTAACTTCCTGGTGACCGATAACCCGCTGGACCTAGTGATCCAAGGCAAGGGCTTCTTTCAGGTGCGCTTGCCTTCGGGTGAGCTGGCGTACACCCGGGCCGGCAATTTTCACCTAGATCGCGACGGCAATATCGTCACGGCTGATGGGGACCCGCTGGAGCCTCCAATCACTATCCCGCCAGAGGCTCAAAATATTACCATCGCCCCTGACGGTACGGTCAGTTACACGCTTCCTGGCGAGAGTGCCGCGCAGTTAGCTGGTCAGATCCAGCTGGCGCTTTTCCCGAACCCGGCCGGATTGAACAGCATAGGCCGGAACCTGTATTTGCCGACCGATGCTTCGGGCGAGCCGACGATCGGCAATCCTGGGGGCCAGGAGGGATTAGGCACACTGCTGCAAGGGTATCTGGAGCAATCGAACGTCAGTGTGGTCGAGGAGTTCATTCAACTGATCGTCAGCCAGCGGGCTTACGAGGCCAACGCCCGGGTAGTGCGCGCAGCTGACGAGATGTACCAGCAGGTGAACAACCTGACGCGATGATCCCTAGGCTTCTGCTCCCTGTTTTGAGCACGTGCTTACTTTTGGCCGAACAGGCATCCGAGCCGTGCTACCCACTCGAGGAGGAGCGCATCTACGGTCGGCATCTAGCGGCTGTTCTGCCGCTGTTTGGTGCACTGCCTTCCGACGCGTCGCTTGGCTATACGCCCTTGCCGGGAGTTCAGAGGGTGTTTACCGTGGCTCAGTTGGAGCAGCTGGCGCGTCGCTATGGCTTACAGCCCGTGGGATTGCGGCCGGTGTGTTTCGAGCGGGCCGCTGAGCGATTGAGGATCGAAGAAATTCGCCGCGCGATGGAGATGGCCTTGCCGGGCGTGGAGATCGACCTAGTCGACTACCTACGTGCGCCCGTTCCGAGAGGGCAGCTTGAGTTTCCGCTGTCTGGCCTAGTGCGTCCACGAGAGGCCGATCCGCAGACTGTGGTCTTGTGGAAGGGTTTGGTGCGATATGGCGAGCACCGGACGTTTCCTGTGTGGGCGCGCGTGCGCCTGGCGGTGACCGGGCAGGCGGTGGTGGCCGCCCGGGCTCTGGAAGCAGGGCGAATGATCCAACCGGGCGACGTCGAGCTCCGCACGATGCGTCGGTTCCCCTCGCTAGGTAAACCCGAGTTGGAGGATCTCCAAACGGTCTTTGGCGCCAAGCTGCGGAGAGCCGTTGCAGCGGGTCAGGTCATCCAGGCGGAGGATCTCGATCTGGTGCAGAGCATCCGAGCAGGTTCCACGGTGCGTGTATCGGTAATCAGCGGTGGTGCGGAAATTCGCTTCGAGGCTCAAGCTGAGACTGCAGGCCGCGTAGGGGATCGGATTTGGGTACGGAATCCCATGAACGGGCGCCGCTTTCAAGCCCGTGTGGTGGGACCTGGAAGTGTGGAGCTAGTGGTGGGAGGCGACTCATGAACTGGCTCAAGCTCGTTTCGGTTTCTGTGTGGGTGGCCGGCCTCGCCTGGCCAGCAGACAAGCCATCGCGCTCTCAGATTTCTACTCTCGATGAGTACATTGAGCAGGTAGCTGGCCGTCAGTTTGAGATCGAACGTGCTCCGGGCTCGATCTACACGCCCGCAGGCAGACTCGCCGATCTTGCCCGGGACATACGAGGCGTCGAAGTGGGCGACCTGATCACCATCGTCGTTTCCGACCGGGCCTCAGCCGTCGCCCGGGGCTCGACGAGCTCCTCGCGGAAGGCTTCTGCTGGAGCGTCCGTAGGAGCGCTGTTCGGTTCGAGGAGCTCAGCTCCGTGGAGTCAGCTTGCCAATCTCGGTAGCTCGAGCGAGCTTGAGGGTGAGGGTGAGACCACGCGTCAGACCACGCTCAGCACCACGATCTCCGCATGGGTCACCCAGGTGCTACCCAACGGCAACCTGGTTGTTGAGGGCGGCAAAGAAATTTGGATCAACTCGGAGCGCCAACAGATCACCGTGCGGGGTGTGGTACGCCCCCATGATTTGGGCCCGTTCAATACGGTGCGCTCGGACCGGCTAGCGTTTTTGGAGATCCGGGTGAATGGGAAAGGCGTGGTCAGCGACGCCGTCCGCCGGCCGGGCTTCCTGTACCGGTTGCTTCTGGGACTGTTGCCGTTCTGAGGACGCCCATGAGAGGGTATAGCAAACGGCTAAGTGCCTGCATTGTGGCTGCCTGGTGGCTGATTCCTGGTGCCGCAGAAGGCGCGCGAGTGAAAGACTTGGCCACCTTGCAAGGGGTTCGCGACAATCTGCTGCTGGGCTACGGGCTGGTTGTCGGCCTGGCGGGAACGGGCGATAAACGGCAGACGGTCTTTCCCGCGCAGACTTTGGCCAACATGCTCGAGCGCATGGGGGTTTCGATCGATCCAAAAGCCATTCAGGTACGCAACACCGCCGCGGTCATGGTGACGGCCATTTTGCCGCCGTTCGCCCAGCCAGGTACTCGGATCGACGTCACCGTAGCCGCTGCCGGTGATGCTACGAACCTGCAGGGCGGTCTGCTCCTTTTGACACCGTTGCGA
>JAUQPO010000408.1 GCA_030550335.1 Acidobacteriota bacterium | reverse complement strand
AACTCACCCGGCGGCAAGTGTGCCGGTTCCAAGACCACAAGCACCTCCTCCAGAGCCCCTTTGAGTCCCATGGGTTCCAGCCGAATCTCCTTGAGCAACGGTCCGTCGCGAACCGAACTCACCGGGCCCACGGGCAGGCCACGGGGCAGCAGCCGGTCATCGCCGGAGGTGTAAAACCACTCACCCGGCTCTACCACCTGTTCCATTTGCACATAGTCCACACGACAATTCACGCCCCCGGTGCCCTTGAGAGTCCCCGTAACGTTGTGCTTCTGGGAGACGACGCCGGCGGCAAAGTTGGCATCGGTGATCAGCAGTACCTGTGCAGCCGTCGAGTAACAGGCAACCACTCGCCCCACCAGTCCCGCAGGGGTCATGACGGCCATGCCCCGCTGTAATCCGTCCCGCGTCCCTCGATCGATCAGGATGACGTGGGAGCTGTGCATCGGGCCTCGGCCGATTACCCGAGCCGCAATGAGTTGCCCGGGATACAGCTTGCGGAACATGGCCAGCGCCTGAGCCCGCTCAGCGCGCGCCAGCTCCTGCCGTAACCTCTGGACTTCAAGTCTTAAATGCGTGAGCTCGCGCTGCAAACGCTCGTTTTCCTTCCGAGCTCCCACCAGCCACACGTAGTTGTCCCAGCTTTGCGTGAGGACGTGGTGAATCCAGTGGGTGAGCCGGGCGAAGGGTGTGACTAATCCCAGGGCCCAGACCCGGATCAGTTGGACGTCGCTCTGCGTTTTGACCTGGAAGCCCAGCAGCAAGAGCTGCGCGACCAGCACGACCCCAAGCAGTCCCGTGGAGCGGCGGCGCTGGTGATTCGGCCGCATGCCTTCCTCAGTTTGTCTTCACTCGAGCGCCACGCGACGAAGCAACTTGAAATCAGACAATAACTTGCCCGTCCCCACTGCGACACAAGTCAGCGGGTCTTCGGCAATCGAAACTGGCAAGCCCGTCTCTTCACGAATCCGCTTGTCGAGGTTGCGTAAGAGAGCTCCACCACCGGTCAACACGATGCCCCGATCACTGATGTCCGCACTCAACTCCGGTGGAGTACGCTCCAGAGCGACACGGATGGCGTTCATGATGGTAGCGACACACTCGGAAAGGGCTTCGCGGATCTCGCTGTCGTCGACGGTAATCGTTCGTGGAACGCCTTCGATCAGGTTTCTCCCCTTGATCTCCATGGTGAGGGGCCGCTCCAGTGGGTAGGCTGAACCGATCTCAATCTTGACTTGTTCCGCAGTCCGTTCGCCAATCAGGAGGTTGTATTTCCGCTTCAGGTACTGGATGATCGCTTCGTCGAATTCATTTCCGGCGACCCGCACCGAACGGGCGTAAACGATGCCTGAGAGGGAGATCACGGCGATATCGGTTGTGCCCCCTCCGATATCGACCACCATACTCCCGCAAGGTTCGGTGATGGGCAGGCCCGCTCCGATGGCCGCCATCATTGCCTGGTCGACCAGGTACACCTCGCTGGCCTTGGCTCGGTAAGCCGAGTCGATCACGGCTCGCTTTTCCACCTGCGTGATCTCGCTGGGCACGCTGATCACGATCCTGGGTCGGACTAACCGCTTGCGCCCGTGGGCCTTTTGGATGAAGTAGGTGAGCATCCGCTCGGTGATCTTGAAGTCAGCTATGACCCCATCTCTCATCGGGCGGATAGCCACGATGTTGCCCGGCGTACGCCCGAGCATTTCTTTGGCTTCTGAGCCAACGGCTTCGATTTCGCCGGTAAGTTTGTTGATCGCCACGATGGACGGCTCGTTGACGACGATGCCCCGGTCTTTGGCGAAGATGACGGTGTTGGCGGTTCCCAAATCAATAGCCAAGTCACAAGAGAAAAGGTTGTTAAGGAACGAGCGCAAACCCATGGTTGTCGATGGCTTTGGTTGTCATTAACTAGACTAATTGTGCGGATCAGTCCTGTTTGTAGGCCGCGGTAAGGATCAGATCCTCCGATGCGATACCGCTAGCGCCGGTCCACTGAAAGCGTAACACAGTTGGTAAGGGCGAGCAACCCGGCCTAAATTTACAAGCCGTTTATTTTCAGTGCGGTGCGGATGTACTCTCCCCTGGTGGGCTGCGCCGTTGTGGAACGCGACTCAAGGTCCCCAGCTAAGCCTTTGAAAAATCTTCGACAGGTATTCCTCCACTTGGGCCAGCGTACGCCGGTAGACGGATGCCTCGGCCAGGTCCCTGCCTCGTACTAGGCCAACCAGATCGTCAATCCAGTCTTCCGCCCCCGGGAAATGACGCTGCATTTGCTCCTCGAATTCCTTCCATTGCGCCCAGAGGTCGCTGGTCAACTCCAGCCGGGCGTCGGCCCACTCAGCCAGTGCTACCAATTGCTGGCAGGTAGACAGACGTGGCCCGATGGGTGTGGGTGCTCGCCGCAAAAAGGCAAGTTGGGTTTCTAGCTTAGAAAGCCAGTAGGGAAGGTACGGAATTCCCCGTCGCTGCTGTTCCCGTCGGATGAGCGGGTGCTGCACCGCATTCGCCGCTGTAACGGATACGCAAGAGTCCGCTTCCGAACGGAATTGCGTCGCTGAATACCCTTGGGAGATCAGCCAAACGTGCCCCAGCTCATGCGCCACTACAGCGTCGATGAATTCCGCCCATTGTCCATACAGGCGCATATTCAGCAACACTGCGTG
>JAUQPO010000407.1 GCA_030550335.1 Acidobacteriota bacterium | reverse complement strand
GCCATGAGCGGTGTCTACATCTCCTATCCCTTTTGCTCGCGCAAGTGTACTTATTGCAATTTCTACTCGGGGGTCTTCACGGCAGAACTCGAGCGCGATTATCAGCAGGCCTTGTTCGAAGAGGTGGCCCGCTGGAACTGGTCCTGGATCCCAGAGACCCTCTATCTGGGTGGGGGTTCACCCAGTCGTATGCCGATCGAGTTCCTGGCGCGGTTGTTGGAGAAAATTCCCGGACGGCCATGGAAAGAGGCGACCATTGAGGTCGTTCCGGGAGAGGTCACGCCGGAGAAAGCACGGTGGTGGCGGCAGTTGGGGCTCAACCGCGCAAGCCTTGGGGCTCAGTCGTTCGTCCAGCGCGAACTACGAGCCACTGGGCGCTTGCACGATGCGCTCATGATCGCCCGTGACTTCCAATGGTTGCGCGAAGCCGGCTTCGAGCGGGTCAATATCGACTTAATCGCAGGCTTGCCCTACCAGACGCTGGAATCCTGGCGGGTCTCGCTGGATTGGATCCGGCGCTTGCAACCCGATCACGTCTCGGTCTACATGCTCGAAATAGACGAGAAAAGTCGCCTCGGTCGGGAAATCTTGCAAGGCGGCACACGGTATCACGCCCAGGCTGTCCCATCCGAGGATATGGTTGTGACGCTCTACGAGCTCGCCGCCGGCGAGCTGGAGAACCTGGGCATCCACCAGTATGAGATTTCCAATTTCGCAAGGCGTGGCTTCGAATCGCTCCACAACCTCAAATACTGGCGCTTGGAGCATTACGTCGGCTTCGGGGCGGACGCCCACTCCTACGATGGAACCTGGCGGTGGCGGAATGCCGAAACGCCGGTCGAGTACGTGAATCGCTATCGCCAAGGCTTGCCGTTCGACGTTGAACGAGTGCTTGCGGATCCCGTGTCCGAGCGCTTATTCCTGGGGCTCCGCTTACGCGAAGGCGTTTGCTTGTCCGCAGAGGAACGGGAGCGGTTCAACGAGGCGATCGAGCAGTTGGTTGCCTCAGGGCTGTTAGAGCTCGAAGGGGCGCGCCTCCGCTTGACCTCGCGCGGCCTATTGCTATCCAATGAGGTGTTCCAGGCATTCGTATAACGCGCATGGGTTTTATCGATCTTCGTAGCGATACCGTAACGCGACCCACGCCGGAGATGCGGCGGGCTATGGCGGAAGCCGAGGTCGGCGATGACGTCTACGGCGAAGATCCCACCGTGAACCGCTTGGAGCAACGGGCTGCCGAAATTTTTGGCAAGCAGGCGGCGCTGTTCGTGCCGAGCGGAACCATGGGCAACACCATCGCCATCAAACTCCATACCACCCACGGCCAAGAAGTGATTTGCGAAGCTCGGGCCCACGTTATGGACTACGAGCTCGCCATGATGGCCTGGTTTTCCGGCTGCCTGGCGCGACCTGTGTTCGCACCCGATGGTGTGCTGCGGTGGGAGCACATTCAGCCTTGCATCCGACGTCACTCGCCTTTTTGGGCTCCCACGAGCCTGATCGTGCTGGAGAATACCCACAACATGGCGGGAGGCGTGGTCACGCCCAAAGAAGTGATGGACGAGATTTGCGACCGCGCTCACGAACTGGGGATCAAAGTCCACCTAGATGGAGCCAGGATCTTCAACGCTGCGACTTACTTGGGAGTCAGCGTACGAGCGTTGTGCGAGAAGTGCGACACGGTGATGTTTTGCTTGTCCAAAGGGCTTGGGGCTCCGGTGGGTTCGATGTTGGTGGGTTCGGCCGAAGATATTGCGCGTGCCCGGCTCTATCGGAAGCGCTTGGGGGGCGGGATGCGGCAGGTGGGTGTGCTGGCCGCGGCGGGTTTAATCGCATTGGAGAAAATGCCGCACCGGCTCCAAGAAGACCATCAGAATGCGCGCCTGCTGGCTGAAGAACTGGCAGATGCTCCTGGCATTCGGCTCGACCCACCTCGACCTCAAACGAACATTGTGATTCTCGACATCGGTGAGACTGGTTTGAACTCGGAAGAATTCTGTACTCGGCTGCGGCAGCGCGGCGTACTGGCAAGTGCCGCGGGTCCGAACAGGATACGCTTGGTAACCCATTTTGATGTAGACCGGGAAGCTTGCCGGATGGCAGCGGGAATCATCCGCGAAGTAGCAG
The DNA here is from genome assembly GCA_030550335.1 of Acidobacteriota bacterium. Lineage (GTDB taxonomy): Bacteria > Acidobacteriota > Terriglobia > Bryobacterales > Bryobacteraceae > JAUQPO01. Next base: position 561 of record JAUQPO010000407.1, on the reverse strand, counting down.
TCGCGGCCTGGCGGAGCTGTCGCGGTTCTCGTTAGCTGGGTGGAGGGGTCGCCTGGTCAGCTTGTCATCGGATGGTGTCAATTTGTCGCTGCGCCGAGTCGGTTTCTGTCAGAGCGTTTTAAGCTCGCCCACGCGCTGGTAGGACAAATTGTCCTTCCACTGCTGGCGAGGGCTGGAGGGGTTTCCGCTAAGTTCTTGGTTTGCCATCGCTTGTGAGTCTGGCAGGCTGGCCCTCTACATGCTGGTCCTCCGGTGGCGTCTTTGGCTTTTGCCGGAAGGCCGAGAGGTGAAAGCTATGAGCAGGAAGTTCGTGCTTTTCCTGGCGATGCTGGTGGGCGGGCTCACAATGGGCTCCGGGGCACCGGCGAGCCGGGGCTCCACTCCAGAGGCGAAACTCTCTCCGGACCTGCATCGATCCCGGCTCCAGCCGCCACCAAGGTATTTGGTCCGTCTTCGTGTCCCTGTCTCGAGCGACCAGTGGGCCAGCGCAGTCCCTCGCGGGGCAAAGATCCACGGTGGACTCTTGTCTGGCCAGCTGTTGCTCGTCGATTCCCAGGGGGT
>JAUQPO010000048.1 GCA_030550335.1 Acidobacteriota bacterium | reverse complement strand
CCGCCCCTCGGGCGGAAATGCACTGCAGCTAAGCGGACGAGGCGCGGCCGAACAGAGTCCGCGGGTTCGAGCTTCGGGCTCGCCCACTGGACTTCGGCATTGGGTATCCAACGCAGTCGCAGTCGCACTCGCGCTTTTACAGCCCCTTCGGGAGCGCGGTACACACCGGAAATCTCAGTCCACCTCGGGCTCACGGATGCTTCCGCCGAAGGGTACTCCGTGCGCGCCTCGTCTTCCCCTGCGCGGGGAGCCCGCCCGTTCGCGTCCAGCCAGTCTAGCTGGATCAGCGCTGCTCCTACACTTCGCGGCACGTTCCGCAAATGACGGTACACGCGGAACCGGTACCACTGCCCACCGGCCACTGGGAATTCTTTGACCCACCAGCCATCTTTGCCTGCTTGGGAACCGATGCGGATGATGAGCACTGGTTCCCCGTGGGGCCCGCCTCGCCTCAGGGTCACGAACTGAGGTTGCAACTCCGGCCTAGGAGAGCCGGTGGTCCATCCTTCGAAGACGTCAGCCCCGAGCAGAACGCTTGCAGTGAGCCACGCGACGGATAGCCCAAGTTTCAGCATGGGTTGCCTCAGAGTGGTCTTTGGCGTGTTCCATGCTTCCACAGCCACTTAGCCCAGCTCAAGTACCCCGCGAGGCTATCGATCATCACTAGCGCCGCAGCTCATCGGCCGGGCTATGAATGCCACATTCTCAGCAGTGCCTGGGGTACACTAGGCCAAAAACACACCCACCAGCGCTAGAATCAAGCACCTTTTTACAGCGTGATCCTCCCACTATAAGGAAAGCACCTGGCTCAACTGCCCGAGCCCACTCGTGCACCACCTATTAGGCCCGGAAACGACCCTCGAAGTCGTTCCTCAGTCCGCCTTGCAGCCGTTTCTCAGCAAGGTGGGCACGAGGGCGCCGGCCTTACTTGCGGGTTCCCCTTGAATCCGCACGCGCCGAAACTGGCCCATGTCGAAAAAACTCCCCAAGCCCACACGGCCCTCGCGAAGGCTCAGGTCGCAGGCCTCGAGCGAAGGTAAAAGCTGGCCGTCCACGTAAACCCGAACGTGGCCTGTTCGCCCATCGTGCTCAAGACGGACCCGGTGCCAGTCCTCCCGTGTGAGTGCGGGTGGACCCTCTCGCTGGCTGATTCGCACACGATCCCCGCCGAACACATGGAAGATCCCGTTATGGACCTCGACTTCGGTCCCTCGATCCACCGAAAGGTGAGCGTAGTTGAAGTGTGCCTCGTCCTGGAACGCGTAAACAAGGATCAGCGACGTGCGACGCTGGCGGGCACTGAAAGGCTCCTTTTTGACCTCAGCCTCCAGGACCACCCTAATGAAAGGCGGCGTTTCAGCCAACGCAAACTGAATCGGCCGGCGGGGCTGCGTTGAGGGACGGGGAACCAAGAGCGACAGAACTTCTTCCCCGTCGATACGTTCTACACGCCAGTCGGAGGCGTGTGGCACTTGCCACCGATATCCGAACGCTTCCAAAGTGTCAGCTGCCCAGACACGCCCGACGCCCAGCGCCGCCACGCACATCAAGATGGCTCGTTTCATTTCACCCGCGTCGCTTTGAACGGCCCTGTGTACTGGTCAAAACGCCAGCTGCCTTGCATCGAGTCGCCCTCGATGGTGCCCTCGATGATCAGGTCTGCCTGGTAGCCCGCATCCACGGAGTAGAACGGGAACTGGAGCCGCAAGATGTTCTCCTTGAAGACTCCTTTTACTTCAACCGAACGCTGGCTTTCCACCGCAGTCAACTTGCCCGTAACCTGTTCTCCTTGGACTTCGATTGCCAACAAGCCGCGGCGCGGGCCCACTTCGGTCTCGAACAGGCAGTCCCAAGTACCATCCGCCGGCGTGGCTGCCCAGAGCGCTAGTGGGAACAGGAACAATGCACAGGGAAACAGCCTTCGGCTCCACTTCATGTCGGTGTTTGCCTCCTGACTACCGAATGTTAACCCCTGGGATGGGCCAGGGCAACTACTTTACCACGCACATAGTAGCCCGCTGCCGATCTGGGTGGGAAAAGGCGGCCGCAACATCGCCAGTTTAGACACCGCCGCTCATGGCCTATCATTCAGTGGCTTCAACGCTAGCGGGCGTAGTCCGAAACACGTTCCGCCTGGTGAGAGATGGGGACCGTTTCGGCATGTAGCTGTATTGGCGGCTGCGGGGAACCACTCGGGGCAGCGGCTTCTCGGTGTACGAGTGGGTAGACCACGTGTCCTCGCAACCATCTGTAACCACCCGACAGTTCGGTTGCATTGGATTTACCCTTCCGGAAAGCGCCTGAAAGGAGGCTGAGCCCGCCCCACGGGGCTCCCCCGCAGCGGCGCATGCGTTATGATCTGCGGCTGATGCGTGCGTGGTGGACAGTAGTTCTATTGTCAGCCGGGCTCCTGCGCGCAGGGAACCTCTCGCCCAAAGATCACTTTGGGTTTGAGCCCGGAACTGACTACAAGCTGGCGGATTACCAGCAGATCGTGAGTTATTTCCAAAAACTAGATGGCCAGACTGACCGCCTGCAGCTTGTCGAATTCGGCCGCAGCTCAGAGGGCCGCCCTTTGTATCTCGCCATTATTTCTTCCGAGTCCAACCTCAGGCGACTGGCCTACTACCGAGAAATTAGCCGGAAGCTCGCCCTGGGCGAGGTTTCTCCGGAAGAGGCTCGCAAGCTCGTGGAGGCCGGACGCGTTATCGTGTGGATCGACTCGGGCCTGCACGCCACGGAGGTGGCACCCGCACAACATGCCCCTGTACTCGCACACCTGTTAGTGACCGAGGAGACGGAAGAGATCCGACGAATTCGTGACAACGTGATTTTGCTTCAGGTTCCCGTGATCAACCCAGATGGGTTAGAGCTGGTGGTGAACTGGTACCGGGCCAATCTAGGCACGCGTCACGAGCTCGCCCCCTTGCCTCGCCTCTACCAAAAGTACGCAGGGCACGACAACAACCGCGACTGGTTCATGTTCAATTTGGTTGAGACACGACACGTAGCGCGCTTGCTGTTCCATGAGTGGCTGCCCCAGATCGTCTACAACCAGCACCAGGCGCCACCGTTGCCCGCGCGCATCTTCGTCCCTCCGTACGCCGATCCTGTGAACCCGAACATACCGAGGTCGGTTTTGGAAGGGGTGGCGCTGATCGGTGCGGCTATGCGTGAGCGATTCGCGCGCGAGGGCAAGACGGGCGTCCTGTCATACGCCGCCTTCGACGCTTGGTGGAATGGCGGCCTGCGTACGGCCCCATTGTTCCACAACATGCATGGCGTGCTGACCGAGACCGCTGCCGGGTTCTACGCAACCCCGAGGTTAGAGGATCCGGGCTCGCTGCCAACGCGATTTGCCGGAGGACTCCCTTCCAAGCTGCCCACGATCTTTTACGAGCCGTGGACGGGAGGCCGGTGGGGACTCAAAGAAGCAATCGAATACATGCTGACGGCTGATCTAGCACTTCTGAGTCTAGCGGCCGAGCGGCGCAGTGATTTTCTGTGGAAGGCGTATCAGCTTGCTCGGGATGCGATCGAGGCTGGCCAGCGAGGTTCGCCTCACGCTTACATAGTGCCCCAAGTGCAGCACGACCCCACGAGCACCGTTGAGATGCTGTGGCGGCTGGCGATCGGTGGCATACGCATTGAAAAGGCCCAAGAACCATTCGAGGCTGAGGGCAAACAGTTCGCTGCAGGAGATTACGTGCTGCGCGCTGCACAGCCGTTCCGAGCCTACTTGATCGATCTCTTCGAACGGCAGGAGTACCCAGAGCTCGGTGGGCGCGGAAACGCTCCCGCTCGCCCGTACGACGTGGCTGGCTGGACCCTGTGGATGAACATGGGCGTCCAGGTGGTGCGTGTGGACCGGCCCTTTCACGCGAATCTGAAGCCAGTGGTGGAGTTCAAACGCCCAGAGCCCAGTCGTGATCTCCGAGACTTAGGAGCCTACCGCTTGCTTTCTTGCTGGTTGCAGGCGGGCCGGCGGGTGCGACTATTCCAAGGCCGTTTAGTGCGGGAGGGCGAAGAGGGGTTTCTAGAAGGCGACTTCGAATTCCGGCTGCCACGTGTCGGAGTGTACGTGTCTTGGGTACCCAACACCGACGCCGGTTGGACGCAATGGCTCCTGGACGAATTCCTAGTCCCTTACCGCGTATTGCACAGCGATGCTTTCCGACATGGTGACTTCCACAATCTAGATGTGATCGTGCTACCCTCGCAAGAGCCGGAATCAATCCTTCATGGTTACCGTGCCGGGGAGGCTACAGTTCAGGCCACGCCAGATCTGGAAGCCAAGTCGGAACAACGCCCAGAATATTGCGGAGGCTTGGGTTTAACGGGACTGGTGGAACTCGAACGCTTCGTACGTCGAGGAGGAGTCCTGGTAGCGTTCGATGAAGCTACGCGCATTCCGGTGGAACTTTTCCCGCTACCAGTTCGGGATGTCACGCGGGTAGCCGACGAACGCTCCCGATTCCAATGCCCAGGCTCGCTGGTGCGCATTCGTGTGCAGACCCAGGACCCGCTGGCGCTGGGCATGCCGGAAATGGCCTACGCATTTGTGCGGGGTGGAAAAGCGTGGCAAGTTCGCCTGATCGACCGTCAGGGCCCGGGCGAGCAGGCCGTCCGAGTGGTAGCTCGGTATGCGGACAAAGACCTCTTGGCCAGTGGATGGGTTGCCGGCGCGGAGACGGTTCAAGGGAAGGCCGCGCTGGTCGTGGTCCCATACGGCAAGGGAAGCGTAGTTCTGTTCGGTTTCCGCCCCCAGTTCCGTGGACAGACCTTTGGGACCTTTAAGTTCCTGTTGAACGCCATTTATCTGGCGAGCGCGCGAAAGCTGCGCTAGGCCGGCCGGTGAGAAAGTGGCTTGAAGGTCATAAGGAGCCGGTGCAAAGCCGAGCGAGGTCTGTTGTTGAGCCGGCCGAACACCCCCAAGCAGCAGCTTGCGGGCAAGGGAGTTCGGCTCGCATGGCTCGTGAGCAAGAATCGGCTGAACCGGTTGCCCTCTAGCATTCTGGGTTTGAACCTGCGACCAGGCTGCGCCGGCGGTCATCCAGGCAGGTGCCGGCGAGACCCGGGGCAGTGGTGGCTGAACTCCACAGCGGCGTGGCCCGGCCTAGAAGTGGACGTTCTAGAGCCCTGACGAAGATCGAGGCCCATTCCCATAAGGCTTGCATCGAGTTAACAACTGCTTGAGCGAGCTCACAGACGGCGCGCGGTTGGGGCCGCCGGGCCCGAGGAGGTTAGCTTTCGCCCCGGGCCATAGGATACGACCCGCGCTAACCACGCTTAGGAATCGCAGTTGAACGAACTGCCGGGCGTGTTGGTGTTGACTACCATCGCCTGATCGTCACCGACCGCTGGCTGCAATTGCCCGCTGCATCACAAGCTTGGATCGTGACAGTGTTGATGCCCACAATCAGGGGGACAGCGTGCGCTTCCCACACCGTCGTGCCAGCGGCTACGCCTGCTGCTCCTGCGCTAGTGGACCAGCGCACGCCCACAACCCCAACGTCGTCCCGGGCGGTACCGCGAATATCGATGGTGGGCGATGACCAGCTCGCCAGCGGGGAGGCAGGCCAGGTGACGTCGAGAACAGGTGGCGTAGTGTCGTCAGGAGGCGGCTGCGGAGCTGTGGGAGTCTCTTTGCCCGGTTGGGCGGGGGCGTTTGGCGTTACGGTTCTTGGAGGTTGGTAGGTGCGAGGTTCGTTTGCCTCGGGGGTCCACGGAGTGCCAGGACCCGGCGACTGTGGAGTCGTGGGATTGATGGCGCTCGAGCTAGTGCTGTTGGATAGCCGGATGACCTCCACCACTTCGGACGCTGCGGTTCCCACCGTCGACTCAGCAATGATCGTGATGCGGTTTGTCCCCTCGTTCAAAGAAATCGGGCCCGCTAGCCATTGCTCTTGCCCAGTTGCCATGCCACTGCCGCCTGCCGAAGTGATCCATCGCACTGAGCGTATGCCCTGCGGATGGGTCGCTGTCCCAGTGACAGTCACCTGGTTAGCCGTGGTGACGTACGGTTGGCCCGGAGGTGGGAAGCTTATGCTGAGCTGGGGCGCTGCGGGAAAGGGTGGTTCAGGAGGCACCTCATTTGGGCGGGGAGCGTAAAGGGTTCGAATCATGGCGATGTCGACCGGAGCCAAGTCTTCGTATCGCCGGTAATATGGGTACATCACGGAGCTCGGATCGTCAGAGTGGCCCAGCCCCAGCGCGTGGCCTATTTCATGCAAGGCCACACTGAAAAGATCGGGAAACGCACCGACCCGCCAGGTCTCGGCGTCGTCGAAATGCATATCCCCAGCGATTGGCTCTGGGTTTGGAGGCGAAGGGTAGAAGGTATGGGCAAGCATGCCACCAGAGCCATCAAATGGGTAGCTGTCTCCGTGGGCTCCGGTGGTGAACCAAATGTTCAGGTTCCGGCTAGCCAAAGTGTTCCAAGAAGGAGTGAAACTGACCAACACATACCGTTGCCACACGGCCATAGCGCGCAGGAATTGCTCTCGCGCTATGTCCGGTGGCAGTGAAGCTGGCAGTTTCTGGAACGAGTAGGTGAGGCTGGCTGAGCCAAGCCCAGGACCGTCCCAACCCGGACCATAACTGGCCACATATTGAGGCAAAGGGCCGGAGCGGTCAAGTATGGCACCGCAAGGCACCAAATCGGCTGTCTCTTCGGAAGAGGGTGCAGGAAAAACGTAAGCGACTTCCTGCCACCTCGCTAGCCGCTCTACGAGGCTCCAATCTCCCTGGACGAGCAAATGATGTGGTGCCAGCCACGATGCTTCTCGCCACTGGGCGCCTTCGAGGGACAACACCCAGCGCATTTCCCCTGGGAGCAAGTCGGGTTGGAACTCGACGATGAACTGAGCGGTCCGACGCTGAGAAACCATGCGCTTGAGCACTGGGCTGATTTTCTGTTCCGCTCCAAACGGGATGAGTTCGAGAAGGTCCTCCACTAGTGGGTCCTGTGGATCGGTGGGCAGGCGAGCCACCCACCCGTCGTCAGGCACTCGCGTGAGCAGACGTACACCGCGACGCTCGAGTTGCCGGAGGCGCGATGGATCCGGCGGTCGTTTGAATCGCACGATGCGGTATTGTCTGGTGGCGTCGAGGCGCCGCTCGACCTGGCCGACTGGTCCGTCAGGCAGCGGTTCCCCTGCAGTCTTGATCCGCAGTTCTGGCGGGGCGGCAGTACTGAGACCGGCGATCAGTGCGATCAACAGTGCTCCCGGGGTTCTCACACTGGGCATATCGCCCGGGGTGAGAAGAGTTTGAGTGGCAGCCCACTGATTAGGCGGGAGCGGATGGGTGTATGCGGTGGGTCGCAAGAGGAATTGTGCTTGCGTGGGCAACCTGCCTGGTTCCAGCCGTTCTTGGAGGGCCAGCTAGCCCACCGGCATATTGGGTGGAAACGATTGCGGGCGCCAATTGGGTTGGCGACGGGGGCCCGGCAATTGAAGCGGTTTTTGGGATCGCGCAAGCACTGGCTTTGGATCCGGCTGGGTTTCTCTACGTCGCCGACAGTCACGACCACCGCGTGCGCAGGATCGATCTCCGGACAGGCATCATCGACACGGTCGCTGGACAAGGTGTGCCTGGAGATAACGGGGACGGCATCCTAGCTCAACGCGCGTTACTCAAACACCCTTACGATGTGGCGGTGGACTTCCAAGGCGGCGTGCTGGTGGCCGACTTCGGAAACGGTCTCGTCCGGCGCATCCGGCCCGATGGATACCTGGAAACCATTGCTGGCGGTAACATCAGCGATCCCACGGCTCCCCCCGCACGTCGGCTCGAACTCAAAGGCCCGAGGAACGTGGCAGCCGACCGGAGTGGGGCCTTATTCATTGCTGCGTTCCTTGAGCACCGGGTCTACCGCATCGATCCTTCAGGCCAGGTCCAAGTGGTAGCCGGAAACGGGCGCGCGGGATTTTGTGAGAATGAGGACGCTCGTAAAGCGTGCTTGAACAGTCCAGCTGGATTAGCCCTCGGGCCGGACGGTGCCCTCTACGTGGCTGATACGGGTAATCATCGCGTGGCTCGCATTGTGAACGGGCGCATCTCCACCGTTTTTGGGCCGAACGAGGTGGCTTTAGAACAGCCCGTCAGTGTCGCCTTTGACACCCAGGGCCAACTGTATGTGGTTGACAGCTCGTTGGGTTGCGTCATCGTCAAGCGTCGTGACGGCCGTGCAGGCATTTTTCTTGCGGGTTTAGAGAACCCTCAGGCCGTTGCTCTGGCTCCCGACGGAACCTTGTACCTCGCCGTAGGTTCGAAGGTATTGCGCTATCGGCCGGGCTCTGCACTGGTGGAGCTGATCGCCGGCGGGGGCCAGTACGGGTCCGACGCCGACGGTCGGCTGGCAAGAACGGCACCGTTGTACGGTCCCATGGGGATCGGCGTCAGTGAAGCTGGCGAACTCTACGTCGCCGAGCAGGCTGTGGGGCGGGTCCGGGTGGTGCGGCCCGATGGGACAATCTGGACCGTGGCCAAGGCGGGCCAGGGTCCACTTGGTTGGGAAGACGGGAGCGGACCAAGGCTCCGGGACCCGGTCGCGGTGACCGTCGACGCCTCGGGCAATGTGTGGATTAGCGACTACTCCGGCAATCGGATCTGGCGCTTGGATTCCACAGGGAACCTTTCGCTCATCGCTGGGACAGGGGACGCTGGCTACGACGTCGACCAAAACCTAGCTGCTCGCGCGATACTGAACCGCCCGAGGGGCATCGCGGCCAGCCCACGAGGGCACTTGTTCATCGCCGATAGCGCCAACCATCGGGTGCGCGAGTTGGATCCCGCAGGCGTCATCCGGCGGATCGCGGGTACGGGCACGGCCGGATACGGAGGCGACGGCCAAAGCTCGCTGGTGGCACAGTTGAACACCCCAACAGATGTGGCTATCGACTCCGAAGGGAATCTCTACATTGCCGACAGCGCTAACCATTGTGTCCGCAAGGTGCGCTCTGACGGGCTGATCGAAACTGTGGCGGGTATAGGAGCGGCGGGCTTTTCTGGAGAGGGAGGACCCGCGCGCGAAGCACAGCTACATTTCCCGACCGGGGTGGCCGTCGACACCCAGGGGCAATTGATCATCGCTGACACTGGCAACCACCGGGTCCGCCTGGTGGACAAAGCTGGCCGCATTTGGACAATCGCGGGCGACGGCTTCGCGGGGTTCACTGGGGAGACCGGGTGGGGGCATGAGGTCCGGTTGCACTGGCCGGCCGATGTCGCCGTCGGCCGAGACGGATCGATCTTCGTTGTCGATGCAGGGAACCAGCGCGTACGGAAACTAGTGCCGGCGATTGGCGCGTCCGTAGGTGGAGCGGTGCCTCGCTGTCGCGTTCTCCATGCGGCTACCTGGCGCGAAAGCCAGCTCGCTCCTGGGCAGCTGGTCAGCGTGTTCGGTGACCAGATTGGCCCGACACAGCCGGTAGTGGCGAGGTCTGCAGACCCACCGGACTCCTTAGCCGGCGTGGAGGTGTGGGTCGGCGATCTGCGCGCGCGGCTGCTCTACGTGAGTTCGGGACAAATCAACCTTCAGCTACCTGATGGGCTCACCACGAGCGGCCAGGCCGAGGTGATCGTGTTGCGAGAGGGGCGTCCTGCATGCGCTGCAGTGATCCGTTTAGCTGCCGTAGCTCCCGGTTTGTTTACTGAGCACGGGGGCGATGGCCAGCTACTGGCGCTCAATGCAGACGGAACGCGCAATGGTCCCGCCAACCCAGCCCCGCGCGGCTCTTCGGTGAGACTTTATGGTACCGGACTTGAACGTCTTGCGGCCGCTCAGGCGAGCCAAGACGTCGCTGCTAGCGCGATAGCTGAGATGGAGGTGGACGTGCGCGTTGGGGGCATCCCCGTTGAGGTCATGTTGAGGCCATTGCAAGGGTCGCCCGGAGTGACCGAGATACTCGTGAGGTTGCCCGAAGGGTTCGTGACCTCCGGAACGCTTCCAGTGGAAGTGTGGGTCGGTTCTGTCAAGGTCCCCCAGAGTTTAACGTTGGCGGTCCGCTGAACCCTCACGGCACGTGAAGGTTAAGCCATGAACCACCCACCGTTGACTTCGATGGTCTGCCCCACGATATAGCGCGCTGCATCCGAGCAGAGAAAGACGATCACGTCGGCGATATCTTCGTTGGTGCCCAAACGGCCCAGCGGGATGTTCTGTCGCATTTTCTCGAGCATCTCCGGTGTGGAGAACCTTTCGTGGAAATAGTTCTGAACGGTGCCGGGGCTGACTGCATTCACACGGATGCCTTGGGGCGCAAGTTCTCGCGCCAGGCCTTTTGTCATTCCCGAGATTGCCGCTTTGGCGGCCGCGTACACAGTAGCTCCTGTGCCGCCACCGGTGCGCGCCGCTATGGAACTGACATTCACAATGGCCCCGCCACCCTTGCGGAGCATTCCGGGCACCACAGCCTGGGTTATCATCCAGGCGCTTTTGACGTTGAGCGTCATGACCCGATCGTAGAGTTCGGGCGTAAACTCAAGCAGCGTGGCCCGTTGTACGAGCGAGCCGGCATTGTTGACTAGGATGTCAATCTCCCTCTCCCGCACCGCGGCGACCACATGTTCGATCCCGGGCATCTCGCTCAAGTCTGCTTGGATCAATTCTCCCGTCGCACCACAGCTGCGCACTCGATCCAGTACTTCTTCTGCCCCCTGCCGGTAGGAATTGAAATGAATGATCACGTGTTTGGCCCCGGCTTTGGCTAGAGCCACGGCAGTCGCAGCGCCGATGCCGCGCGAGGCACCGGTCACCAAGGCTGTTTTTCCCTCGATGCCTTGCACAGTTCCACCTCCAGGGGATGTTTCGAAGGTCCAGAAGATCGAAGCAGTCACTATAACCCAAACCGAGTCCTGAAGGAAAAAGCATCAAAACGTGGTAAGCCCGCTGGGTGGAGCGCCGGGTCCGTTCAGCTGTCGAGGTCCGAAGGGACTGGGAGGGTGCACGGCGCCGCTCGGTTTCCTGGCCACCGGTGCTGACTGGAACGTTTAGTACATTTTGCACATCTGAATAAGCAAAGCCGGCTAACACACCGGCCAACGCTCAGCTTGGGGGTGGCGAATGAGTGCGAGTGCAACGACCACGGGAGCGCCACAAGGCGTTGGGGTTGTCCCCCGTTTAACACGTAAGGAGCAGGAACTTTTGGAGTTCCTCAAGCGGCACCCAGGTCGGTGCTTGTCTCGGGAACTAATCCTGGAGCGGGTGTGGGGTTACCGCGAAGGAGTCAAGAGTCGCACTTTGGATGTACATGTGCAACGCCTACGAAAGAAGCTTGGACCGGTCGAGGGTGCGCGCATCCTAACCGTCTTCCGTAAAGGGTACCTTTGGTCGCCGGACGCAGGTGGATTTGAGGAGAGTTACTCGCCAAAAACCGGGGGCGGAGCCGACGAGTCGGTGAATTGAAGCGAAAGTTGAGAACCTCCCTGGGTGGGCCGAGGGGCCGAGGGCCGGTGCAGCGTGGCGGGGCAGTACTCGCGTGGAGCCGGTCTCATCGACGCAGTCGGGGTTGTTGGTCTAGCGAGCCAACGTTGGGTCGAGTGCGCGAAAGCGGGAAAACGACCACCGTGGTAGAGCCACGTCGACGGCTTGAGTGGCTGGGTACACCCACGGTCCGAACCACATGCACACCGCTCGTTGGACGGAAGGGACGGATCAGAAGCCACCGAGTACTCGAGTCAACGATCTGGCACCATAGCTTGATGATGTTTCCGTTTTGGAAGCTGGCGGCGGGCGTACCCGCTGTGCGCCGTTGTGCTAGTGGGTGCCGAGGATGCTATGCTTGGCGGTGGAGACTCCGCTTCGCCCGCTGAGTGTCTTCACCAGCGAGGTTGGAACGGGGACTAGCAGCTATGCCGCCAGCACACCGGTAAGGTCGCCGGGATCCAGGCTGGCGAGGACTCCCGATACCCATTGACGACTTGCTCCTTGACTGATGCATGCTATTTAGGGAGGTGTGAAGCTTATGGTCGAGTGCCCAGTTTGTGAAGCCGAACTCGATGTGGAAGAGGACGAACTGGACGAAGGCGACACCCTGATGTGCGAAGAATGCGGGGCCAACCTCGTAGTAGTGAGTGTGGACCCTTTGGAATTGGAGGAAGCCGAGGAAGACTACGAAGAGGGTGGTCTCGACGAAGAAGAGGAGTGGTAGTGGGGTAACGCGGCGGGGCATTCTGTTGGGGCTGGCCACGGCCGCAGCAGTGGCGGCACTCGCGTCCGGCCAAAGGCTGCGCGAGCCGTCGGTGCTTATTGCGGGCACGGTGTTCGATGGGGCTGGCTTCCGGGTCAGTGGAGCGCGAGTGCGCCTCGAGCAGTGCTCGCGAAGCAAAGGTTCTCGTGGCGGCCGACAGCGCTACGAGGTGCGGACTGACAGCATGGGCGAGTTCGCGGTACGCGTCCCGCGGGGCCCCGCCTGTTACCGGGTTCTGGTGGAAGCCAAGGGTCACGTGCCCGCCGAAGTCCAGGTGGACGTGGCGGGAGAAGAAGACCACGAATTGACGATCCGGCTTTCGCGAGAAACCGGAAGCAAGGAGGAGTGAATGCCGTGTGGCGGCGCGGGGTAAGGTGTGCTCAAGCACTGATCTTTCTTGCCTGGGGCTTAGCCGTAGCCCAGACGCCCGTTGGCCCTCGTACCCCTGGCCCCGAAGGTCATCCGCTGTTTGGCAAACGTGAAAAGCCTTCTGAGGTCACGCGATCCATCCTGGGCACGGTGTTCGATCCAGAAGGCAAACCTGTCAAAGGGGCGATTGTCCAGCTGAAGGACCTGAAAACACTCCGAGTGCGGTCGTTCATTAGTCTGGACGATGGCAGCTATCGTTTCCACGGCCTCAGCATGGATAACGAATATGAGCTCCAGGCACGGCACCAATCTCTCGAAAGCGACAAGCGCCGCGTGACGGTGTTCGACAGTCGCCGCCAGGTTATAATCGATCTCAAACTGCGTCCGGCTCGGGAGGGCGAAGCCAAGAAGGACGAGTCGTCTTGACGCAGCATCTAATCTTCCAAAGGAGGGTGTTCCATGAAGCGCTGGTTAACGGCGATAGCAGGGTTTGGTCTATTAACGACGTGGGTGATCGCCGGGGGCTTGAGCGTAGGGTCCACAGTGCCGGATTTTACGCTCAAGGATTACGACGGTAAAGACGTCAAATTCTCTCAGCTCAAAGGCGACGTCACGGTGGTGCTATTCATCGCTACGCGTTGCCCCATTTCGAACGACTATAACGAGCGGATGAAGTCCATTTACGCTGACTACACCCCGAAGGGCGTCAAGTTCGTGTTCATTAATTCCAATAGCACCGAGCCCCCAGAGGAGGTCAGGGAGCACGCTCAAAAGAATGGCTTCAGGTTTACCGTTTACAAAGATCCGGGTAACGTCGTGGCTGATCTATTTGGTGCGCAGTTCACCCCCGAAGCCTACGTGATCAAAGGCGATCGCATCGTGTACCACGGTCGGATCGATGATGCCCGGACCGGGCCGATTACCGACCACACGTTGCGCTCGGCACTCGATGCCGTCCTTGCAGGTCAGAACCCGCCGAAGCCCGAGACCAAAGCCTTCGGTTGCACCATCAAGCGGGTGAAAGTCTCGTGAGAAGGGTTTGGGTTCTTCTGCTGGCCGGGGCGTCATGCCTGGCGCAGGCGCCCCAGCGCCTCCTCCCGTTTGACGCGCAGGTCCACCGGCAGATCCTAGTGGAAAATCGCGGCAAGGTGGTGTTGCTGAATTTTTGGGCAACCTGGTGTGCCCCTTGTCGCGAGGAAATGCCCCAGCTGGTCGCCTTGGAGCAAAAATTCCGGGCTCGGGGCTTCCGACTGATCACTGTTTCGGCGGATGAGCCTGCCGACGCAGCTCAAGCACTCGAGTTCCTAAAGAAGACAGGAGTCCCTGCTCCGGCCTACATCAAGTCGGTGCGCGACGACGATCAGCTCATTCGAGCGATCGATCCGAAATGGAGTGGTGCACTACCGGCTTTGTTCCTTTACGACCGCTCGGGGAAGATAGTCGCCCGCTTCGTCGGGGAAACTTCGATCCTGGAAATTCGGAAAGCCATCGAACGGATCCTGTAAGCCCGGTTTCAGCCCAGCGCTCCGCACTCCAACTCTGGGCGTACCAGGTCCTCAAAAGTCTCCCGCCGCCGGACAATTTTCCAGGTACCTCCCCGAACGAGGACCTCTGGCGGGCGGGGGCGCGCGTTGTAGTTGGAGGCCAGGACAAATCCGTAGGCTCCTGCGGAGCAGATCGCCAGGAAGTCGCCAGGCAATACGTTGGCGATGGGACGGTCGCGAGCGAGGAAATCTCCAGTTTCACAAACTGGCCCCACCACGTCTGCAACGATGCTGCCGCGTTCTCGCGATTCGCGGACAGGCAGAATTTCGTGGTAAGAGCCGTAGAGAGCGGGGCGGATTAGGTCGGTCATCGAGGCGTCGACAACAACGAATTCTTTCTGGCCCGTGCGCTTGCGGTACAAGACGCGGGTCAACAACACGCCTCCTTCACCTACGATGGAACGGCCGGGTTCGATGATGACCTCGAAGTCCTCACCTTCGAGGCGATGGCGTACCTGGCGAATGAAGCTCGCTACGTCGGGGGGCTGGTCCTCTGGCCGGTAGCGTATGCCCAAGCCGCCGCCCAGGTCGATGTAGCGTATGTCGAAACCCCGACTGCGGAGGCGCAGCGCCAGCTCACGCATGACGTCCACAGCCTCGATGATGGGGTCAACGTCCAGCAACTGAGAACCCACGTGACAACTGAGTCCCTGTGGCAGCAAGTACGGTAAGTGCCGCGTATGCTCGTAGGCGAGCTCCGCACTCAGGATATCGAAGCCGAACTTGTGCTCCCGGAGTCCAGTGGCTATATATGGGTGCGTGTCCGCTCCAATGTCGGGGTTCACCCGAATGGCGACGCGGGCCTTGCGACCTCGCCGAGCAGCCAGCGCGTTGACAAGCTCCAACTCGCCCAGCGATTCGCAGTTGAAACTATGGATGCCCGCTTCCAAGGCGTACTCGATTTCCTCAGCGGTCTTTCCTACGCCGGAGAAAACCACGCGGGAAGGGTCGGCGCCCGCAACGAGCACCCGGTACAGCTCTCCGCCG
>JAUQPO010000406.1 GCA_030550335.1 Acidobacteriota bacterium | reverse complement strand
TCTACCGAGTAGCGACGAGAGTGCCACGAACGGGCTGCCCGCTTCTCCGCGAGGTGGCCACGTCCTTAGGACACCGTCTGCCCTGCGCTTTTGGCTTACAGCTCTGTCGGGGCAGCCGAATAGGCTCTGTGGCGCGCTTCTGAGCCCGGACGTCCAAAAAAGCGCTAGCCTATAATTTGTGCGGGTATTGTCCGCCGATGTTCTGCCATCGTTAAGCTTCGAACACAGGACGTCCCCCCGAACCCCATCTCATAGCCGAGGCACGGACGTGTCCGTACGCTATCGGGGTGGCTGCGAGTAAAGCTGAACAAGGCGCAAGGAACGCTGGTGCGGGGCGACTCCGACCTTGCGCCGGGAGGGAAACGGCCATGAATCGCTTGAGGTCGTACCGTTTTGGTCCTCGGGCTGTGGCGCTGGTGGGCACTTATGTGCCCAGGCGTTGTGGGATCGCCACCTTCACCGCGGACTTATTGACTCACTTGAGCGAGGAGTCCGATGAGCTCCAATTCTGGGCGTTGGCGATGAATGACACGCCGGAGGGGTATCACTACCCACCTGAAGTCCACTTCGAAATTAACGAAAAAGTTCTGACGGAGTACCGATTGGCAGCCGATTTCCTGAACATCAATCAAGTCAACACGGTGTGCGTCCAGCACGAGTATGGCATCTACGGGGGGCCCTATGGGGGCCACCTGCTGGAGCTTTTGCGCCGACTCCGCATGCCAATTGTGACCACCTTGCACACGGTGCTGCAGAATCCAAACGAAGCCCAGCGCACGATCCTGCAGGAGCTCGCCCGGCTCTCTGACCGGCTGGTCGTCATGAGTAACAAAGCCATTGAGCTGCTGGAGACGGTTTACGGTGTGAGCCGGTCGAAAGTGGTGATGATCCCTCACGGGATTCCCGATCTGCCTTTCGTCGATCCCAACTTTTATAAGGACCAGTTCGGTGTTGAAGGCCGGAAGGTCATCTTGACTTTTGGCTTGGTATCGCCGGGCAAAGGGCTGGAATACATGATCCAAGCCTTACCGAAGGTGGTCAAGCGGCACCCTGATGCCACCTACATCATCTTGGGCGCCACGCACCCGCATGTTAAACGAGAGCAGGGCGAGTCCTACCGCCTGAGCTTACATCGACTGGCGCGGGATCTCAAGGTGGAAGACCACGTGATCTTCCATAACCGGTTCGTGGACCTGCGAGAACTTTGCGAGTTCCTGGGGGCCGCAGACATATATGTGACGCCCTACTTGAACCGGGAACAGATCGTCTCGGGTACTTTGGCCTATGCCCTTGGCGCCGGCAAGGCTATCATTTCGACGCCGTACTGGTATGCGGAAGAAATGCTCGCTGAAGGCCGCGGGGTACTGGTGCCGTTCCGCGACCCGGATGCTCTGGCCGAGCAAGTCATCTATCTGCTGGACAACGAGGTGGAGCGTCACGCCATGAGGAAGCGGGCTTACACGTTCGCCCGTGATATGGTCTGGAAGCAAGTAGCCCGCAAGTACCTGGAGGTCTTCGCCGAGGTTCGGGCTGAGCGTGCACGGCATCCCCGCCCAGTCTTCCAAGCCCCAACCCTGCAAGATGCCCCGGTAGAGATCCCGGAGATCCGGCTGGATCATTTGCGGCGACTGACTGATGACACGGGCATGTTCCAGCACGCCAAGTTCACCGTCCCCGATCGGCAGCACGGCTACTGTACCGACGACAATGCACGTGCCTTGATCGCCGTGACGCTCGCTGCCGAGCAAATGGCCGAGACTTGGGAACTGTCGCGCCTGGGCACCATTTACCTCGGCTTTCTCTATCATGCGTTCAATCCCGCCGTTGGCCGATTCCGGAACTTCATGAGCTACGAGCGCCAGTGGCTGGAGCGTGAAGGCTCTGATGACTCTCATGCCCGAGCCATCTGGAGCCTGGGCGTTGTAGTCAAGCACACTAAGGATCCGGATATTTGTGCCCTAGCCGTAAACTTGTTCGACCAGGCTCTGCCCGCTCTCTTGGAAATGCCATCACCCCGGGCTTGGGCCATCGGCTTGGCGGGGATCCACGCCTATCTGCATCGGTTCACGGGCGATAGTGAAGCACGCCGCGTCCGGGAACGCCTGGCCCACCGGTTGTTTGAGCTTTATCGGCAGAACGCTACCGAAGACTGGCCTTGGGTGGAAGACATCGTTGCGTACGACAATGGGAAGATTCCCCAGGCACTGCTGGTAGCCGGCCAGGAGCTCCAGCGGGAGGATATGGTTCAGGCAGGGCTGCGTTCGTTGCGGTGGCTTTTGGACATCCAGACGGACCCGGCAGGCCATTTTGTGCCCATCGGCAATCAAGGCTGGTACCGGCGAGGCGGAGTGCGAGCACGATTTGATCAGCAGCCCCTGGAAGCTCAAAGCATGCTGGAGGCGTGCATCGAAGCGTACAATGTGACCGGAGACCGCACATGGCTCCGGGAGGCTCGCCGGTTGGTCGAGTGGTTCCTTGGCCGCAATGACCGGGGCGAGTCGTTGTACGACTACCGGACGGGCGGGTGCCGCGACGGTCTGACCCCTACCGGTGTGAACGAGAACCAGGGGGCGGAATCGACGCTCGCACTCTTATTGAGCCTCCTGCAGTTCTCCACCGTGGCCGACCGCCATACGCCCACCGTAAGGGGTGCACTGCTCGAAACCGAAACAACCGTGTGAGCCATCCTGATGCTGTGAGAGGGTTGCC
>JAUQPO010000047.1 GCA_030550335.1 Acidobacteriota bacterium | reverse complement strand
TGCGAGCCAGTGCGCGGGCTGCAAGAGTAACGCGTGGCCCTGGGACGACGAATAACTCCGATTCCAACGCAAAGATAGCGTTGCGGCGGACTGCCGCTAGTTGCCGCAGTCGGCTCCACAGCTTGCGTGTGGATTCGAGGGTAGCCTCTTTCGAAGTGCTCGAACTCCCCATCACGGTGGCATCCAGGATCACCTCAGGATCCTTGGCCATCAGGGTTTCTAGCGAGACCTGGGGATAGGGCGAGGCGACGTCGCGGAAGACATTTTCTCCTCCAGCAATTTCGAGCAACCGGTTCAAGTAAGAGGATCCGCCCACCACCCTAATCTGCTCTAACGCAGATGGTAGTCGGCTCACCACAAAGACCACGCGGCGCCGCGGCAACGGTTGGGTCCGCTGCTCGATTTCAGTGAGCTCTCGTTTCAGGCTTTGAAGAACTTGTGCGCCCCGCGCGGGTACGCCGGCCGCGGTGGCAACCAGTTGGATCGAGGTGAACAGATCATCCAACGTGGTGTGGGGAAGCTCGAGAACGCGCAGGCCTACCCGCTCCATGCGCTCCCGCAACCGTACCGGATTTTCTTGGACGATCACCAAGTCCGGCCTTAGCCGGAGGATAGCTTCAAGGTTCGGCGTGGTGTAGGTGCCGATCTTGGGGAGCCGCTGCGCAGCGGGAGGGTAACGGCAGTACACCGTCACGCCTACCACCCGGTCACCCAAACCCAGCGCAAAAAGAATTTCGGTGATGCTTGGGGCCGTGGACACTATGCGCCTGGGTGGGCTAGTGGCCAGGGGCCAAAGGCAATTCGCCGCGAGCAGCAGCCAGACGATCGAAACCATTCGCCAACTTCTCGCCTTTCTCGCGGGTAGCGACGGTGGCTGGGTTTCGGACCAGTGTGAGATCGCCCAATTCGATGTTTGTCCAGCGGCTTGGAGCAGGTGCGGGTTACCGGGCAGACGACCGCGCTGCATACGTTTGTCTCAACTTGCAGGTACCGACTAGGATATCGGGCCGCGCCCGCGGCAAACCGAACTGGCGGTCACTGGTTCTCGTTCCGGGTCCTCCATCCAGGCACACCACAGCCAGCCCGCGGCGGGTCGAGAACTTCCAGGGGCGGACCCACTCAGTTTGGTTCTTCGGTGTTGGTTTCCGAGCCACTGCGCACGGCAGGAACTGGCCTGCTCGTTTCCCAGTCCAGAATTTGCCCATCGCGCATGTGCACGATGCGGTCCGCCCACGAGGCGACTTCCATATCGTGAGTGATCATCAAGATGGTCTGGCCCAGACGACGGTTGAGGTCCTTGAGCACCCGCAGCACAGCCTGCGAATTGACCGAATCGAGGTTACCAGTAGGTTCGTCAGCGAGCAGGATGGCCGGATGGTTGACGATGGCACGGGCGATAGCCACTCGCTGTTGTTCGCCGCCGGAAAGAGCGCTGGGCTTGTGGTGCAGACGATGCGCGATCCCCAGTAGCTCGAGCACCTCCATGAACTCGGGTTCCAGGTCGGCACGCCCAGTAGCGATATGGCGGGCGATGGCGATGTTGTCGTAGGCGGTGAGGGTTGGCAAAAGGTTGTACTTCTGGAAGACGAAGCCCACTTGCGTACGCCGCATTCGTGTACGTTCCGCATCCGTCATGCGAGTGATGTCGCGGCCGTTCACGATGACCGTGCCCGATGTCGCCGGAGTCAATCCGCCGATGATGTGGAACATGGTGGACTTGCCCGAGCCCGATGGCCCGACCACTGCCACGAACTCGCCCCGGTAGACGTCCAAGTTAGCGCCTCGCAGCGCGGGAACGTCGACTTGCCCCACTCGGTAGATCTTCCAAAGGTTTCGGATCGAAATGATGATGTCCTGCTCACTCATAAGCGAGAGCCTCGATTGCGTCCTGGTTGGCCGCTTTCCAACCCGGATAGCTGGCGCCGATCAGAGCGCCTCCTAACGCGATGGCCGTAGCAAGCGGCCACCAGTGGGGCACGATTTTCTGGGTCAGTGAGGCGGGGACCAGCGTCATGACCACCCAGCGGGAGCCATAGCTGCCCAGGATGCCCAGAATGCTGCCGGCCAGCACCAGCACCACCGTCTCCCGCAGCAATATGCTCAGAATGTAGCCTCTGGAAGCTCCCAGGGCTTTTAGGATGCCGATTTCACGAGTCCGCTCGAGCACAGCTGTGTAAAGGGAAAGGAACACCACCAGAAAGCCTACGACTACCGATAGTCCGATGATCACATTAATGAACGCCTGCAGGCCGGGCACGTTACTCACCGTAAACAGCGAGGTGAACTCCTCAATGGAGTAGATCTGATAGTCGGGCAGCTTCCGTTTCAGTTCCTGGATCACTTGTTCGGTCCGCGACGGGTCATCGAGTTTGATCAACACCTGGCTGATTTTGCCGGTGTTGCCCGTGAGCTCCTGCAACACGTCGCGGCGGACGAGGAGTCGAGCTAACTTTCCGGGCTCGACAATCCCAGCCACGCGCCACTCGTGGTTCAGCAGGCGCACTTTGTCTCCCACACGCAGGTGGTTCTGCCGGGCATAGCGCTCGTCCACGATGATGTCGAAGCGTTCCCGGAACGGGCCACCTTCCAGGAAGGTCAAGCCGCCGCACATCCGCACGAATTTCTCGTAGTCGACCCCCGTGACCGTATTCACTCCGCCGATCGGATGTACCACGTTACCTACCGCCACTTGTACGTGAGGTTGCTTCTCGAAAAACTCCACGATCTTCTCGGGCATCGGTGCCGAACTGAATCCGATGAGGGCACTACCCGGCGGCCGAACCCATATGTCGGCACCAGTACCTCGAGCCCGGCGCGCAGCATCTTCGAGCATTCCCTCGCTGAGACCCACCACGGTGAGCATCATGGTCACCTGCACACCGATAGCCACGATGCCCAACGCAGTGCGCACCGGACGGTGCTTAAGATTTTCAAAAACCAGCTTGTTGATCAAGGCAGGATCAGCCTCGAGTGGAAAGACTCTGCTCGCGAGTGGCTCGCTTCTCCTCTATTGTGACGGATCTGCGCCGTGCGGGCAAATCCCGTGATTTGGCTTAACTTCTGACCAACCAGCGACCGGCCGTGTCGGTATTTCTCTCCACGGTCAGGCTCGAATCGGCGTATGATGACCCTGAGGCGACACGGGAGGTGACTACCCCATGACTCAGCGGTTTTCACGGCGGGCTTTCCTGGGAGCGGCGACGGCCGCCCCAAGCCTCTTGATCGCCAACGACCGGCCCGCTCTGCTGGGCGGCCGACCCGTACGGAGTAAGCCCTTTCCTTCCTGGCCCCGGATCACGGCGGAAGACGAGCGGGCAGTCTTAGAGGTGCTGCGCTCGGGCATATGGTGCCGCAACCCCGATGACCGGGTTGCCCGACAGTTCGAACAGCAATACGCGGCCCTGATGGGAGCCAAACATTGCCTGGCCACGGCAAACGGCACCAGCGCCTTGTTCGCCTCGCTGGCTGCGCTGGACATAGGGCCAGGTGACGAGGTGATCGTGCCCCCTTACACCTTCGTCGCTACCATCAACGTGGTCCTCCTCCACCATGCCATTCCGATCTTTGTGGACACGGACCTGGAAACTTTTCAGATCGACCCCACAAAGATCGAGGCGGCCATTACCGAACGTACGCGGGCGATCATCCCTGTACATCTAGGCGGCAACGTGGCTGACCTCGATCGCATCCTGGCTATCGCCTCCAAATACCGGATCCCTGTGATCGAGGACGCTTGCCAGGCTCACATGGCCGAATGGCGTGGCCGTAAGGTGGGCACCTACGGCACGACAGGTTGCTTCAGCTTCCAGCTGACGAAGAACTTATGTTCCGGCGAAGGCGGGGCTATCTTGACGAACGATGACCAGCTGATCGAGCGGTGTTACAGCTTTCATAACAACGGGCGCGGCCGGGTGAGACACGGCCTGGACTTTACCTACCTCACCCATGGCTCGAACTTGCGCATGACCCACTTCCAGGCAGCCCTCCTGATGACCCAAATGACCCGACTCGAGGAGCAGACTCGCACCCGCGAGCAGAACGCTGCTTACCTGACACAATTATTGCGGGAGATCCCCGGCATCCATCCGGCGAACCAGTATGCCGGCTGCACCCGTAACGCTTACCACCTCTATATGTTCCGTTACGACGCCGAACAGTTCGCAGGCTTGAGTCGAGACACGTTCTTGAAAGCGCTTCGGGCTGAAGGAATCCCTTGTTCAGAGGGGTATAAACCGCTCAACCGTGAGCCATTTTTGAAGAACGTCATGACCTCGCGCACCTGGCAGCGATTCTTCCCGAAGCAAGAGTTCGCTCGCTGGCAGGAGCGCACACGCTGTCCCGTCAATGACCGCTTGTGCCAGCAGGCTGTTTGGTTTACGCAAACAATGCTGCTCGGCGATCGCTCAGACATGGAACAGATCGCGGAAGCGATCCGCAAGATCCAAAAATACGCTGGGGAGCTGCGTAAGGCAGCCTGAACCCGCCGAAAAGGCCGACGCCAAGACGCCCGGCGGCAAGGTCTGCTCTGGTGTACCCCCGGCGGCGAAGGGTCTTTGCGTTGTCCGCAGCTAGCCTCAACCACGGGTTGTTGTGATGGGGGTGGTGGCGGGCGGGAGTGTTCTTAAGGGCTCCCGGCGAGGGGTTCAGCAGCCCTGCCAGCACGAAGAGTCGGTCCTGCATGGTTGCCAGAGGCCGCAAATCGTTGCACTGCCGCTAGCCATCGCCGCCCTTCTTCTATCCCCTGCTCGATCCAGCGGCGGATGGTGATGGGGTTCCAGATCAAAGATTCGACCCAGGAACCTAACCGGCGAGGTGGACCAATCAACATCGTGGGTACCGACACTCGGGAGACCCAGGAGCGGCGGCTACGCAGTAACCGGAGACACCTCAGAGGCAGCTGCATAGGCCAAGGTAAGATCGGCAGCACGTGGATGGCCAGAATGGAAGTAGCGCCCATCTCATAGGCTGCCCACAGCGGCAGAGCTCCCATGAAGCCTCCATCCACGTATCGTTGCCCATCAATCTCGCAAGGAGGTAACAAGAACGGTACCGCGCAGGAGGCAACTAGATGCTTCCAGGACAAGTCAGGCCCGCAAAACAAGCGAGGCCGGAGTGCCGGCCACTCTGTGCAGACGATGCCTAGCGGGAGCTCCGGTCGCCTATGCTCGGCCAGCTCTTGGCAGAGGTGGTTGAGCTGCTGCTGGGCGCTGTGGTGAGAGTGCGCTCCGGTAAAGAGTGAGAACTCTCGGAGTGCGCGCCAGCGTTCGATCAGGTCCGTGGCAGGCACGCGTGCGGCGACTGCCCAAGCGTGCAGAGCCCCGACCGACGCCCCAACCACTAGCTCTGGTTGGTAGACGCCTTCGAGAACTGACCACACGCCGGCCTGCCAGGCACCGAACATTCCCCCTGCGGAGAACACCAAAGCTCTCACGCGACCAGGATATCGCCCGATGAGGCTGGCCCTACAGGTTAGTGGGCGTTCGTGCGAACCACTCGCGGCAAGCCGAGGGCTGTGCATGCGGATTTGTAAAAGGCCACCTGAAGGGACCCACCGGCTCAGAGTGGAGCCGCCGAAGCTCCCCTTACGCCAAACCCTGTGGGTTGGCCGCTGGGTAATTGAACCCAGATGATAGTGGGTCTAAAAGCACGCTAGAAAAGCTTAGCCCATGCAAGCCACCGTCGACGTCGGAAAATTCTGCGTAAGCTGTTGGCATGGTCCTCAATTGAGGGGACTCGAAAGGGGAGTGTAAGCGGAGACGTGCATGAAAGCTCGACCCGTGTGTTGCGTCCTTGAACACTGCCGGTGAGCCTTGCAGCGATTTTGGCGACACAGGCCCCAGTGCTGAGCCACGCGACGCATCTGTCGGTGGAGCTCGAGTATTGATGGGGAAATAAGGCTGAGTGCTTTGACGCAAACGAGTCGGCAAGGAGCGAGGATTTGGCCAGCGTTTGCAAGCAATTCAAGAGGGTCCGAGCTGGAACCTCGCTTGCAAGGGCCAATATGAGGATCGGCGGTAGCCTGACGGCTGCTGGCTACGGGAGGCCCTATGGCAGTCACGCGGACCTTGCGGTACCAGCGCGAGGCAGATCCTGAGTGGACGGAGTGGCTCAGGCGGCAACCTGGGTGTGAAGCATTTTGGGAGTGCTTGCAGTGTGGTACGTGTTCAGGGGCTTGCCCTCTTTCCATCTATATGGATTTCACGCCGCGTCGCGTGATCGCTCTGGTCCGTGAAGGGTTTTACCGAGACGCGCTGAGCTGCCAGACCATTTGGCTGTGTGCCTCATGCTATGCGTGTGCGGTCCATTGCCCCCGGGGGATTCGCATCACAGACTTGATGTACACCCTCAAGCGGGAAGCCATCCGCCGCAAGGTCCATCCAAAGGGCCTTCCCACACCAGTACTGGCCCAGGAGTTCTACCGTATGGTTCAGCGCCGAGGACGGAACTCGGAGTTTTGGCTAGTTCTGCGCATGGCGCTCAAGTCGGACCCGTGGGCTCTGGTCCGGTTGGCACGTTCTGGTTGGAGGTTATTGCGAGCGGGCCGGCTCTCGATGCGGACCGAGCAGATTCGGCAAGCCGACCAGCTGAGAACAATGTTTGCTGCTGCCCGGGAGGGACGCTGATGGCTTTACGACGTTACCTCTACTATCCAGGATGTTCGCTACGGGGCACCGGGGTGGCATACGACGAAAGTTTGCGGGAGTGTTTCCGCCAGCTGGGGTTGGAGCTGGTCGAACTGGAGGACTGGAACTGCTGCGGGGCAACGTCCTACATGGCCATTGACGAGGGGGCGGCTTGCGTTCTCTCGGCTCGGGTTCTGGCGCTCGCTCAGCAGCAGGCTCCTGGGGTCGACCTGGTGGCGCCTTGCAGCGCTTGCTATTTGGTATTGCGGAAAACCGAAGACTACATTTCTCGGTATCCGGAAATTCGCTCCCGGGTGGAAGCCTCCCTCCGCAAGGCGGGCCTGCCCGTTCAGATCGGCGTGCAGGTCCGCCACCCTTTAGAAGTGCTGTGGGAGGACGTCGGGCCGGAGGCGATCCGAAAGCGTGTACAACGGCACTGGCGAGGCGGCCGTGTGGCTTGCTACTACGGCTGCCAGGCTGTTCGGCCCTACGGCGAAGTCGACCGGCCAATCCGACCCACTCGGTTAGACGAGTTAATGGAAGCCGTGAACGTACCCGTGGTCGACTACTCGCTGAGAACCCGCTGCTGTGGCGGTTCATTGACCGGGACGATTCACGAGGTCGGCTTGCGGCTGAACTACATCTTGCTGAAGGAAGCTGTGCGTCGAGGAGCAGAAGCAATCGTCACGATGTGCCCGCTCTGCCAGTTCAATCTTGATGTTTTCCAGAACGAGATGGAGCGGCAAACCGGCGAGCCTTTCGATCTGCCGGTCCTGTATTTCACGCAGGTGCTGGGCTGGTGTCTCGGTGCAGAGCTCGAAAAGCTCGGTCTGAGACATTTAATCGCGGGCCG
Organism: Acidobacteriota bacterium; assembly: GCA_030550335.1. GTDB lineage: Bacteria > Acidobacteriota > Terriglobia > Bryobacterales > Bryobacteraceae > JAUQPO01. The sequence continues at coordinate 7,695 of JAUQPO010000047.1, read as the reverse complement.
GGACTTGGTCGAGCGGTGGTTTGTAAAGGAGCGACCGGTTGAGGCATATGTCTGAGCGAGGCCAGAAGTTGCCTTCGGATGTGCGGGTGGGTGTGTATGTGTGCCACTGCGGGGTCAACATCGCTGCGGTGGTGGATGTCCGGCAAGTCGCCCAGCTGGCTAGAGGATTGCCTGGGGTGGTGGTCGCGCGGGACTACAACTACATGTGCTCCGACCCTGGGCAGGAGCTGATTCGGCAGGATATCCGCGACTACGCCCTCAACCGCATCGTCGTGGCGTCCTGCTCCCCTCATCTCCACGAGGAAACGTTCCGGCATGCGGCTGCTGCTGGAGGGCTGAACCCTTACTTAGTGCACATGGTTAACATCCGGGAGCATGTCTCCTGGGTGCATCCAGACCGGGAACGAGCTACAGAAAAAGCCTGCGAGCTGGTCCGGGCCGCGGTGCGTCGGGTAGTTTGGCACGAGCCGCTGGAGCAGGCTCGGGTGAGCATTCATCCCGACGTGCTAGTGGTGGGCGGAGGCATTGCAGGGATTCATGCCGCGCTGACTTTAGCCAATGCGGGTAAGCGCGTGTACTTGGTGGAACGGCAGCCGTCCATCGGTGGCCACATGGCCATGTTCGATAAGACCTTCCCCACGTTGGACTGCGCCGCCTGCATTCTGACCCCCAAGATGTCCGCGGTGCAGGCTCACCCGAATATCACCCTCTGGACGCTTGCAGAGGTGACGCGGGTGGAAGGCTATGTGGGCAACTACGAGGTCGAAATTACCCGCTGGCCTCGCTACGTTCGCGAGGATTTGTGTTCGGGCTGTTTGAAGTGCATCGAGGCGTGTGTGTACAAGGACGCCCGGTTCCCCGATGAATTCAACTTAGGTTTAAGCAAGCGCAAGCCAATTTACCTGCCTTTTCCCCAAGCCGTTCCGCAAGTCCCGGTCATCGATCCTGCGACCTGCATCCAGTTCAAATCGGGCAAGTGCAAGAAAACTTGTGTCGAAGCGTGTGGTGAGCGCGGAGCGATCGATCTACAGGCAGTACCCAAGGTGGAGCGCGTGCGGGTCGGAAGTGTGATCCTGGCTACTGGTTTCCAAACCTTCGACCCGCGGCGGATGCCCGAGTACGGCTACGGCATTTACCCGAACGTTTACACTTCACTCGAAGTGGAACGCCTGGTCAACGCTTCTGGCCCTACCGGAGGGGAAATCGTTCTCCGCGATGGGCGCCGTCCGCAGTCGGTAGGTATTATCCATTGCGTGGGCTCCAGGGACCGCCGGCACAATCCTTGGTGCTCGCGCGTTTGCTGCATGTATTCCCTCAAACTGGCGCACTTGATCCGGGAACGTACGGGCGCGGAGGTGTTCAACTTCTACATCGACATGCGTACGCCGGGCAAAGGCTTCGAAGAGTTCTATCAACGGCTGCTTGAGGAAGGAGTGCACTTCATCCGTGGCCGCGTAGCGGGCGTGAGTGATTGGGCACTGGATCCGAGCGAAGAAGGCAAGCTGGTCTTGCGCGTGGAAGATACTCTGCTGGGAATCGTCCGGCGGATCCCCGTAGACATGGTGGTCCTGGCTGTCGGGCTTGAGCCACGCAGCGATGCGGAGGAGCTGCGTCGGCTGTTCCGCGTTAGTTGCTCGGCGGAGGGCTTTTTCTTAGAGCGACATCCAAAGTTAGCCCCGGTGAGCACTTTTGCCGAAGGTGTCTTCGTAGCGGGCTGCTGCCAGGGGCCGAAAGACATCCCAGACACAGTCGCTCAAGCAGGCGCAGCCGCAGCTGAGGCATTGGCGCTGATTGACAGAGGCTCAATCGAGCAGGAACCCAACACCGCTTACGTTCTGGCTGACCACTGCTCGGCCTGCCGGACCTGCGTGAGCCTTTGCCCGTATTCAGCAATTTCGATTGTGGGTGGCGACGGACGACCCCATGCAGAGATCAATCCCGCGCTCTGCAAAGGCTGTGGCACTTGCGTGGCAGCTTGTCCTTCCGGGTCCATACGGCAGCACCTGTTCGAGGACGAGCAAATTGTGGCGGAGATCGAAGGGATCCTGGCTGGCGTGGCAGGTGGGTGAGGATGGCGGCAAGCCGATGAGAGTTCGAGGAGCGCGAGCATGAAGCAATTGGCGGACAACCGGGCTGAATCAAGCAACGGGTTCGAGCCGAAAATTGTGGGCTTCTTTTGTAACTGGTGTACATATTTGGCTGCGGACCTCGCCGGCACCTCGCGTTTGCACTATGCGCCGAACGTCCGGGTGGTGCGGGTGATGTGTTCCGGGCGCGTGGATCCCCAGTTTGTGCTGGAGGCGTTCGCGAAGGGTGCTGACGGAGTGCTCATCGGCGGCTGCCACCCCGGCGATTGCCATTATCAGGAGGGTAATTACAAAGCCCTGCGCCGGTATGTTCTACTGCGCCGGCTGCTTGAACAATTGGGCGTTGAGCCGGGCCGGTTCCGCTTGGAGTGGATCTCGGCTTCCGAAGGAGAACGCCTGCGAGCTGTGATCAACGAGATGGTCGAGCAGGTCAGGGCGTTAGGACCATTTCGAGGTTTCAACAGGCTGCCGGTAAAACTTGCGCAGCTGCATGGACAAAAAGAATGCTCGAAAGAGCCAGCCAGCGTCGAGACGGTGGAGTTATGAAACCGAAGGTCGCCTTCTACTGGTGCGCTTCGTGTGGCGGGTGCGAGGAAGCCGTTCTGGATTTGGGTGAGGATGTGCTGCCAGTGCTGGAGGCGGTGGAAATCGTTTTCTGGCCGGTGGCTTTGGATTGGAAGAGAGAGGATGTGGAAGCTCTGCCCGACGGATCGCTTGCGGCTGCGTTCATCAATGGCGCGATTCGTACGAGCGAGCAAGAAGAGATGGTCCGGCTGCTGCGCCGGAAGGCGCAGCTGGTGTTCGCTGTGGGGGCGTGCGCGCAGCTGGGAGGGATCCCTGGTCTCGCGAACCTGTTCGATCGTGAAGAAATCTTAGAGCAGGTGTATGTGCGCGTACCGAGCGTGGTCAATCCGGAAGGAATCAAGCCATCTTGCCGTTGGTCGGATGGCGGACGACAGCTGGAGCTGCCTGAATTCTGGGAAGGGGTGCGGACGCTGGCTCAGGTCGTAGAAGTCGACTACGCGCTCCCGGGTTGCCCTCCCACGCCTGCCTTGTTGGCGGACGCCGTGCAGCGGTTGCTCAACGGCACGTTACCGGAGCGAGGCTCCGTTCTAGCACCCGATCATGCTCTTTGTCAGGACTGCCCGCGGCAAGCCAGCAAGCCGGACAGTTTGGTCGTTCGCGAATTCAAGCGGCCACACCAAGCCTGGATCGACCCTGAGCGGTGCATGCTGGCGCAGGGGTTCTTGTGCCTCGGCCCTGCGACTCGCAGCGGCTGCGGCGCCCGCTGCATCCACGGCAACATGCCCTGTACAGGCTGCTTCGGGCCGACGGGCCGAGTGCGGGACTTCGGTGCAAAGGCGCTGAGTGGACTAGCCTCGATCGTCGCCAGCCAGGATGAGAAGGAGCTAGAGAACATCTTTCGAGGGATTCCGGATCCTGCGGGGACCTTTTACCGATACAGTTTGCCTTCGCTGATCGGAAGCCGCAAGGCTCAGAGCTAGGTGCGCGGTGCAGGGAGGCGAGTGATGGCGGAACAGGCAAAGGCGGGCCGAATCCGTATCGACCCGATCACGCGACTGGAAGGCCACGGGCGAATCGAAATCTTTCTGAACGAGTCGGGCGAAGTCGATCGGGCTTACTTCCAGGTACCCGAGCTTCGTGGGTTCGAGAAATTTGTACAGGGCCGCCCCGCCGAAGAGATGCCTCAGATCACGTCCCGGATTTGCGGTGTGTGCCCGACGGCGCATCACATGGCGGCTACTAAGGCGCTAGACGAACTTTACCGCGTTGCGCCTCCGGCGGCAGCCCGGAAGATCCGAGAGCTGGCCTACGTGACCTTCATGGTGGAAGATCACGCGCTGCACTTCTATTTTCTCGGTGGCCCGGACTTCATCGTTGGGCCACAGGCGCCCCGGGGTGAACGCAACGTGCTTGGTGTCATAGGGCGAGTGGGCGAGGCTACCGCGCGGCACGTGATTGCGATGCGGCGCAAGCTGCGCGAGCTCCTAGCACTGGTGGGAGGCAAGCCGGCGCATCCAGTGCTGGGGTTGCCAGGTGGGGTGGCAAAACCGCTTAGCCGGGACGAGCAGGCTCGGTTCCAGGAGGTGGCTTCAGAGGCCATCGATTTCGCCCAATTCACTCTGGGCTTGTTCCGCAAACTCGTACTCGAAAACAGCGAGTATGTGGAGCTGATTCGTTCAGAAGCCTTCACCCATCGCACCTACTATATGGGGCTAGTCGATGAAGCCAACCGGCTGAACTTTTACGACGGCTGGTTGCGTGTGGTGGGACCTGACGGCACCGAGTATGCACGCTTCCCTGCTCAGCAATACCTTGACTACATTGCTGAGCATGTAGAGCCTTTCACATACATGAAGTTCTGTTACTTAAAGCCCTTGGGTTGGCGCGGATTCCTGGAGGGCAAAGAAAGCGGGGTTTACGCCGTGGCGCCTCTGGCCCGTCTGAATGTCAGTGACCGGTTGGCGACTCCTCGTGCCCAGGAAGCTTTCGAGGAATACTTTTCGACGCTCGGACGGCCAGTCCATCACACGTTGGCCAATCATTGGGCACGGCTGATCGAAATGCTCTACGCTGCCGAGCGGATGAAGGAACTCGCTGACGATCCGGAGATTGTTTCTGACGAAGTCCGCAAGATCCCCGACGCTATTCCCGAAGAAGGCATCGGCGTAGTCGAGGCGCCGCGCGGCACACTGATCCACCATTACCGCTCCGACTCCAGCGGAATCATTCAAAGCGCCAATCTCATCGTAGCGACTCAAAACAATGCAGCGCGGATATCGATGAGCATTGACCGTGCGGCGCGCAGCCTGATCCGTGGCCGTGACGTCCCGGAGGGCTTGCTGAACATGGTGGAGATGGCCTTCCGGGCTTACGACCCATGCCTCGGGTGCGCTACTCACTCGTTACCGGGTAGCATGCCGCTTTGGATCCAAGTCAGGGACCCGAAAGGGACGGTTCTGGCGAGCCTGCGACGTAACGGCGATGGGGCGATCGAACGCGCTTGAGGTCCCACGCATTCGCCTACTCGCTTTGGGCAACGACTTGTTGGCGGACGACCGTGTAGGCCTTGAGATTGGGCGCGCCGCGCGACAGCGATTTCCAGAACTGGACGTGGTTCTGACCGAGGAAGCAGGTTTCGCATTGCTGGATTACGTGGTTGGGGTAGACCACTTGATTGTGGTGGACGCTATCCAAACCGGTCGTGCCGAGCCAGGTCATCTGTGGATCTTAGGAGCCGATGACCTGGCGAACGTGCGTGCTGTGATGCCGCACGGGGCAGGGCTGAAAGAGGTCCTTGAGCTCGCGCAAGGTTTGCAACTAGAAGCACCAGCCCGGGTGACGTTACTCGGGATAGAAGCGGCCGATTGCACGACTATCGGGGCAACCATTAGCGAGGCCGTCTTGGAAGCTGTCCCACGAGCGCTACAGGCTATTGAGGAACTCATCAGGAATGGGGTGCGAAGTTCGGAGCCCGCTGACAGGTGATGGAACGGCGGAGGAGGAAGATCGCCGCAGGCTTTAGTGGGGTCCCTTAGAGTGTGTTCCGACAGTGGTTGCTGACTCTGCTGAGAGTCTTTCGACGTACACGTAGTATGCGCCACGCTCGCTTCCGTCCGCGGCGTAAAACCAGGTCTGAAGGCTGTAAGGGCCTTCGGAAAGGTACACGTCGAAAACAGCTGCCCGGTCCAATGGACCTACCGTAATCGCGCGATCGAAAGCTGCGATCTTGAGTCGAGCCCTTCGGATAGGGATCGCTCGTCCTGGAGTGGACTCGCGGTTAGGCTCGGGGTCATGGTAGGGGGCGCTCAACGGTAAATCGAGCTCTTTTGGCCAACGGCGCAGTTCGAAACGGTACCACCCACTCTGAGCTATGCGAACTGCCCAAAAGCCGTTGACCGCTGGACCTCGTCGGATCGCGGCCTGATTCCAACATTCTGCAGCTCCGTCGCCGTGCCAGTCGTGACAGGTCAGCTTGACGGGATTTTCAGCGTCGCAGCCGATGACGATCCTCACGTATTGCTCGGCGCGGACCGAAACGGATTGCCACCATCGCTCGTATTCGGCCATGAGGTGGGAAACGACTTGGGGATAGCGAGCTATAACGTTATGCTGCTGACCTGGATCTTGAGTGATGTCGTATAGCTCGAGCCTTGAAGGATCTCCGTCCGGGCTCGGATTGACTAACCGCCAGCGCTGGGTCATCACCGCAGCTTGCCGCCACTTGACAAGTTCGTCCAAACGCTGTGAATCGACCACGATGACACGCTCGGGCCACCGTGGACTGCGCTCGTAAAGCAGTGGCCGCAACGACTGACCGTGCAGCGGCGGTCCCGCCGGCCGCCGGAGCTCGCACAGCTCGATCAGAGTAGGCAGGATGTCGATGTGGGCGGCTAAGATGTCAATGTCCCGCGGACCGACGAGTCCTCCTTTGGGCCACCGGATGAAGAAAGGCACGCGGTGACCTCCCTCATAAGGGCTCCCTTTGGCCCCGCGCATGCCGGCGTTGAAAACGCTATGACCCGCAGCTGTGCCGTTGTCGGTCGTGAAGATCAGAATCGTGTTCTGATCGAGCCCACTGGTTTCGAGAAAGTCCATCAGCTTGCCCATGTTATCGTCGATGTTCGTGATCATGGCGTAGAAACCTGGGTCGCGCAAGCCTTTGATGTCGCGATACAGGGCCAGGTACTGTTCCGGCGCCCAATAAGGACTATGGGGGGCGTTTGTGGCGATGTAACAGAAGAAGGGCTCACCGCGTCGCTGGCAGGCAGCCATGAACTCGATGGCTTGGCTGAACCAGACGTCGGTGCAGAAGCCCCGAAACTTCTGAGGGCGGCCGTTGAGTAGGTAGGTATCGTCGAAGTAGTCATTCCCAAAGAAATCTGGGGTCTGCCAGATCCCACCCCCGCCATGGACCAGCGTGACCTCGAAGCCTTGATCCTGGGGGCGGAGCGGGTAATTGTCACCTAAATGCCACTTACCGAAAATTGCAGTTCTGTAGCCGGAGGCCAAAAAGCACTCGGCAAGGGTCACTTCTTCTGGAGCGAGAAGGCTACGCCCCATGATGGTGTGCCAGGCACCTGTGGCGTTGGGGTACCGGCCGGTCAGTAATGCAGCACGCGTAGGCGTGCAAGTGGGACTGACGTGGAAGTTGGTGAAGCGGATCGAGATGGCGTGTAGGTGGTCGAGGTTCGGAGTCCGCACGTACGGATTGCCGTGGCAGTGGAGGTCGCCATAACCCTGGTCGTCAGTGATGACTAGCACCACATTCGGTTTGGTCGCCGCCGCTTTGGCCGGAGCATTGGCCGTGGCAAATGCGACTGAGCAAAGGAGGGTGGCTCGAAGAATCGGAGGCATGGGTTGTTACGAGTCTGATGGAATTTCGATCTGAGCGTGAGCATAGTGCGGTTCAGCCACAGGGATCAACCAGCCAAGCTCATGCAGAGAGTGCCGCCTTAGGCATGTGAGGCCACTCGTCTCCTTAAGCCGTTGTGCACTAGCGAGCCGCGGCTTGCTTGCACAGGGTCTTGGGAGGGTGCACCTGGGTAGCCTGCCACACGTGTGACGGAACCCTCTCGAACTGTGT
>JAUQPO010000046.1 GCA_030550335.1 Acidobacteriota bacterium | reverse complement strand
CAGATAGAGAACAGGCCGTGGTGGCGCGCTGGGCAGCTGGCGCTCTTGCGGCACACCACGGAATTGTCGGAAGGCCTCCAAAATCTCCTGCTCGCTCGGTTTCTCGACAAACTCCACGGCGATCGTTTCCAAATGCCCGTCAAGGACCGGCACACGATTGCACGAGGCACTGACCTTCATCGGGTGCGGACGGAACTCCCCGTCGACGAGCTCGCCCAGAATCTTCTGCGTCTCGCTTTCCATCTTCGGCTCTTCGTTGCGGATGAATGGGATGACGTTGGCATTTGCATCGTATGCAGCGTGACCGGGATAACCAGCCCCTGAGAGGGCCTGCATCGTCGTGACGATCACGCGTGTGATGCCAAATCGCTTCAATGGGGCAAGGGCCATCGTCAAAACCACTGTTGAGCAGTTCGGGTTGGTGACGATTGCTCCGCTCCAGCCCCGCTTCTGCCGCTGAACCGGCAGGATCTTCAGGTGGTCCGGGTTGATCTCCGGTACCAATAACGGCACGTCCGGTTCCATGCGGTGATTCCGCGTATTGGAAACCACTATGTGTCCAGCGGCTGCGAAGGCTTGCTCAATTTCGGTTGCAACAGAAGCATCCAGTGCCGAGAAAACCAGGTAAGGTGCGTTGCCTGGCTTGCACTCCTCCACCGTCAGATCCGCGACGCTCTCGGGCAGATCGCCATCCAGCCGCCACGCCGTAGCGTCCCGGTACTTCTTCCCAGCGGATCGATCGCTGGCGGCGACCCAACGGACCTCAAACCACGGGTGGCCTTGCAAAAACTGAATGAAGTTTTGCCCGACCATTCCCGTCGCACCGAGAACACCAACCTCGATTTTCTTTGCCATGGTTCTTTCCTCTCCTAAGCAAATGCTTCAGGGCCCGGCAGTTCTGCCAGCGCTCCGGGCGCGTTCTAACAAGCGACACACAAGCTGCTGATAGATGCCCACGGCATCGATCAGGTCTTGTTTGCGAACGCGTTCCTCCAAGGTGTGCGCCAAGTGAATCGAGCCTGGTCCAATCAGAAAAGGTTCGCCCCAGGAACGGCCAAAAGCAGGAATATCAGTGGCGAAAGCTACCACAGTTGTCTCGAACCCATCCACCTGGCCGAGTCGCACTGCCGGGATACAAATCAGCTCTCGTAGCTCTACTCTGTCGTTAGCTAGCTCGTGGACGAGTGCTCGAACGCTCGCGCCGTCGTCGATCAGCCGAAACATAATCTCGGCTTCCGCGTAATCGGGGATAACGTTCGCTGCGGACCCGCCCTGGATCGTGCCGATATTCAAAGTCACTGGTCCCAACACTGGATCGGTCGGCCAGACCACGCGGCGTAAATCCTGAAGGAAATCTAGGAGTTTCTCGATGGCCGACTCACCGAGCTCCGGATAGGCCGAGTGGGCCGAGCGGCCCCGTGCGATTACCTGGAAGCGCAGAGCCCCTTTGGTACCGACCGCGAGCTTGTTCTCTGTTGGCTCGCCATTGATGAGGAACTTGGACCCGATAGGGTGCCGGGCCGCTGTGTACGCGCCGGCGCTGTTGCGTTCCTCACCCACTACGAATAACAAAGCGAAGTCTCGTACGCCCTGCTCGAGCAGGGCTTCCGCAGCTTTGATCATGGCCGCGATCATCCCTTTGGCGTCGCAGGCTCCTCGGCCCCACAAGTACACGTCGTCTTCCCGTGCAGCGATGAACGGCGGCACCGTGTCCTGATGTGTCGATAACGTGACGAGTGGTTGCCCGAAGCAGGCCAGCACGTTAAACCGGTCCGGCTCGACAGGCATTCGCTCTACAGAACCCCCATAGCGCTGCGCCAACTGGCTGAGCAGGTCCAGGAGAAACTCCCCCAGTCTCGCCTCGTTACCGGTGATGGATTCGATGTCCACCAGTTGGCGCGCCAATCCGATCAGATCCATTGCACTTCGCCTGGGGCGGATGCGAGCAGTGGGGAGCAACGCGACCAGGTCGGCGGGCTCCTCGGCAGCGCTCCATCCGTTTTCCGGATGACAGTGGGCCGGCTTTCGCCCAGCCCCCCAGCAACGGTGGAAGGGCGGTTCCACCGTTACTTCGGCGAGAAGCACCTTTCGCCCGAGTCTCCCACACGCCCGGGAACAGCGACTCGAGTTACTCTTTGCCCTCGCGCCTCTACCGGGAACTTCCAACATAACCGGTTCGAGCAAGCCTCGTCAACCTGGCAGGCCAACGGGGTTGACGCTACCGGTCCAAGTCAAGGCCTGAAAACCAGCGTCTGACTCCTGAGCCGGTCCTTATCCTAATTGGGCTATACTGCAGACAACGAGGTGGTTCTGTGAGAAAACTCCGGCTCGGCGACGACGTGGACGATCATTGCGTCAAATGCAAGCGCATCACGAATCACGTGATCGTTTCACTGGTCGACGAGCGGCCGGCGAAGGTCCGCTGTCGAAGCTGTTATCATGAACATGACTACCTGCAGGGGGTCGCGCCTCCGCCACGTCGCCGCATGCAATCTCCCAAGGACGCTTGAGACTGAAGCGCTTGCCACCGGTTATGGTGAAACTTCCAGACAGTCCGGGTGCTCGCTTGGCGCTCCGAATTGTCCGACTACTACGGGCTCACGGCCATAAGGCCTATTTGGTCGGAGGGTGCGTACGGGACCTCCTGCTTCAGGAGCCCGATCAGGCCACAGACGTGAAGGATTGGGACGTCGCTACGAGCGCATCCCCGGAGCAAGTCGCTGCTCTGATTCCGGGAGCGAAGCTTGTAGGGGCTTCCTTCGGCGTGGTGTTGGTCCGTGAGGGCGAGGTCGAAGTCGAAGTGGCTACATTCCGTTCGGAGCATTCGTACCTGGACGGAAGACATCCTTCGGTGGTGAAATTCGAAGCCGAGCCTGAGCAGGACGTCCGGAGGCGTGACTTCACAGTGAACGCCCTGTTGTTGGACCCCGACACTGGTGAACTGCTCGATTTCGTGGGTGGCCGCGACGACTTAGCTCGGGGCGTGATTCGAGCGATCGGTGATCCTGTGGCCAGGTTCAACGAGGATTACTTACGGATGCTTCGGGCCGTCCGGTTTGCAGCCACCTTGAAGACGCGGACAGGAGACTACTTCGAAATCGAACCGGAAACCTTGAGCGCGATTCAGCGCCTAGCCTGCCTGGTGCGCCGGGTGTCGGCCGAGCGGATTAGAGACGAACTCACGCGCATCCTTACCGAGGGCAATGCCCGACGCGGGTTCGAGTTGCTGGACCGGACCGGGTTGCTTGAGGTCGTGCTTCCTCAGGTGGCCGCTATGAAAGGTGTCGAGCAGCCACCGGAATTTCACCCCGAGGGAGACGTGTGGACCCATACGCTGATCATGCTAGAGCTCCTAGGCAAGCCGTTAGAGGTGCTCCAACGCCCGACGGTCACGCTCGCTTGGGGCGTGCTGCTGCATGACGTTGGTAAGCCGGCCACGCAACGGTTCGCAGACCGGATCCGCTTCGACGATCACTGTCGTCTGGGGGCAGAGATAGCCGGGCAACTCATGCGCTGGCTGCGCTTCTCGAACGCTGAGGTTGAGAGGGTCCAGTGGCTCGTGGCTAACCACTTGCGATTCAAAGACGTCCAGCGCATGCGGGAAAGCACCTTGCGCCGTTTCCTCCGAAGCGAGGGGTTCGAGGAACTGCTCGAGCTCCACCGCCTGGATTGCCTGGCCAGTCACGGCGACTTGCAAACTTACCACTTCACAAAGACCCGCTGGCAGGAGCTCCTACAGCAACCCCAGCGGCTTCGCCCTCCTCGCCTGGTGACTGGAAATGATCTGATCGCCCTCGGCTACCGGCCCGGACCAGCCTTCCGCGCGATTCTCGAAGCTGTCGAAACTGCGCAGCTGGAAGACCGGATTCGGAGCCGCGAAGAAGCCCTCGCTTACGTCCGTTCGCGCTTCGCTCCTCCGGACGGTCAGTCTATGTCGGCTGATACGTGAAGACCATATATAGCACCAGAGCCACGATCAGGAAAATGGACGACGCGGCCACGAACTCGAGCACGATCACCTTCTTGTCGTCCGGGTCGGAGCGGTTCCATTTGGTCAGGTCCAGCATGAACCGCCCTCCCTCCACCACCAAATCTACGCTGGAGCCAGGAGCTGGTCAAGGCAAAAATGCGGGGTTCTGAGGCCTGAGCCGTGGCTGTAAGGCAGGCGGGTTCGCGTGGTTTGCAGTTCCATCACGTTCTCGCTCCACCGGTCACAACACGCCGGCAAAGGTCAGACGGCTTGAGCCTTCCGGCTCGATGGGCGTGTCGCAGCCACAACCTTCCACCTGGCTCGCCCAAGCCAGCTTTGCCGGCGTTCCAACGAGAGTTCTGGTACGCGTCCGGGGTGGGTGGTGGACCGTGCTCAGCCTCCGGCACCCTCCGGAGACCCCTAGCTTGTGAGGCTTAACAACTCCCTCTCTCATCGTGAGGCTCCAGGTGGTCCTCCCCGCAAGCACCTCTTAAGGCGGCTACAGATCCTCGCCAGGCCAACCAGTGACCCGCTGGGTCTCGTTGGGCGAGTCATCTACTCGTTCCTTGATCTCCAATTTTTGGCGGGCTAGCGCTCGCCTCAGGCTGAACTAGGCCCCTTTCTGCCAGCACGTCTAAGATCATCTGCCTCAATTCCTCGCGCTTGAGCTCGCTGCTCCAGCGCGTGCCTACTCCTTCTAGTTGCAAGGTCCGGTGCGGGAAAGGAATCTGGATGCCGGCAGCCTCGAAACGCTTTTTCAAGCGCCGGTTGAACTCCCGGCCGACCAACCACTGCTGGCCGGGTTTGGTCTTGAGTCTGGAGCGGATCACCACCGAGGACTCCGCGAATTGCTCCAGGCCTAAAACTTGGATCGGCTCAAGGATCAGCGGACCGAACTCCGGATCTTGGCGAAGCTCTTCTCCCACTTGGCGAATCACCTCGATGACGCGGTCGACGTCTTCTTTGTACGCGACGCCGATGTCCGCTACGTAATAAGAGTACTCCCGGCTCAAATTTGTCAGCGTTTGAATCGTCCCGTTTGGGAAAATGTGGACCGCCCCGTCCAGTCCTCGCAGGACCGTAGTGCGCAAGTTGATCTCCTCTACCGTTCCGGTTACGCCATTGATTCGCACAACATCGTGCACGCGAATTTGGTTTTCGACGATCAAAAACAGCCCGCTGATGACGTCCCTGACCAGGCTCTGAGCGCCGAAGCCAATCGCCACGCCGGCGATCCCTGCCCCGGCCAGCAGCGGCATGACGTCGAAGCCGGCTTCCCGGAGACTCATCAGCAGCGCCACGCTCCAGATCAGAATCCCAGCCAAGCGAGTCAGTAGTCGCCCGACGGTGCGTGCTCGTTTGTCCAGCTCTTCCTCTTGGGTGTCGGTCCGGCGCCGCATGACCTCAACTACCTGGCGGCGGGTCAGCCGCACTAGCCGGTTCGCCAGCAAGCTAGCGATTCCGGCAGCTAAGAGGATGAGCGCGATGCGCAGGAGCTTCACCACAAGTTCGGTCATGTTCTGTGGTTCAAAGAGCTTCAACCATTCAGCCATGTCTCTATCCTACGCGGCTAGATTTGCCCGATCGCTTGGAGCGTCAGGCTTGGAAGTGCCTGGCGGTCGGCACCTCGTGCCCGAATCCCTGATTGCTGCGTTTGCATCGCTGTAGCGTGGTTTCGGATGTCGCTCGGCCATCGGCTGACGGTAACAGGCGCGCTGCCCGCGGCTCCTGCTATAGTCGAAGAAGGGACGTAGCTAGTGGCCGATTTCTCGGCATTCTCAGTTTCGGAAACGGCAGGTCGCGAATGAAGAAAGGCATCCATCCACCCTACGGCGAGGTCACGGTCATCTGTGCGTGCGGCAACACGTTCAAGACTCGCTCCACGCACATGGGTACCTTACGTGTCGAGATCTGCTCGAACTGCCACCCCTTCTTTACCGGCAAGCAAAAGATCGTAGACACCGAGGGGCGCATTGAGCGCTTCGAGCGTCGCTTTGCCCGGCATCGGCAACGGCAAGCTCAAGGGGAGACCCAGGGGGCCTGAGCTTCCACTGCGAAGAGTCCACGCGCCGCGCCCACGGTAATCCCTTCGCGACAACTGGCGTCTTGATTTTCAGGGTGGCCTATGCGGCCAGCGGGAGCGTGTCTTTTATTCCTTGCCGTCGGATGCGCTGCCACTTCCGCCACCGAGCTCACTGGCCGGGTGACCAGCCAAGGGCTCCCGATCCCCGGGGCTGGTGTGACGCTGATCGCAGGCGACATGACCTACCGGACCGTGACCCACGAGGACGGTTTTTTCACGTTTTCCAATGTCCCGGAGGGCACGGCTCTTTTGCAGGTCGAAATGTTCGGGTTCGAGCCCGTCCGCCGACAGGTGCGCCTGCCTTCTCCAGAGCTCCATTTGGAGCTGCAACTGGCGGTGACTCCGCTCACGCAGGCCAGGGCGGTAACGAGGCCTTCTGGGGATGCCATAGGACAGAGGCAGCCAAGCCCATCGGAGACCCAGTCGAGCCTGCCCCCTGAAACGCTTGTAAATCTCGACGCTCTCGAGCGGGATGCCAACGAGTCTTTCTTGCTGAGTGGCAGCTTGAGCCAGGGGGTGACCCTGACGGAACGGCCCGTGTTGGGGTTTGGACTGGAGGGCCGCGGATTGGAGCCTCTCGAAGGTGCGCTGGCTGAGATTTTCCGTGGGGAACGGAGGGACGAAGGACCACCCGCTGGGGGCTTCGGTCCGGTACTGATGGGACGAGGAATGGGCCCAGGCGGGCCGCCTCCGGTCGGCTTCCCCGGAGCTGGACCGGCTGGAGGAAGGTTCGGAGGACCGCCAGGGGTGGGCCTCCGCGGCCAGCCCGGCTCAAGGCCAGCTAGTGGTCCGCCTCAGGCAGCGCGGCGACCGGAATGGATGCGCGGGAGGGGCGTAGTGGCTTTCGGCAACCGCCAGCGTGTGGACCAAGCGCTGGTACGAGGCAGGCTGTCGCTCTCGCTGAACAGCTCGGCATTGGATGCCAAGCCGTATTCGATTTCGGGCCAGCCGATCCCCAAACCGGATTACGCTCGCGTGCGCTTCGATATCAGCGCTGGAGGGCCCCTGCGAATCCCACGGCTACTCCAAGGTCGGGGCGGCATGTTCTTTTTCGATTACTCCGGCATGCGCAGCCGGGACGGATTCGATCGCATCGCTACTGTCCCTTCGCCGGCTGAGCGTACCGGCGACTTTTCTTCTTCGTGGGATCGGGGGCCAGTGCGCGTCTATGACCTTTGGAGTGGAGCACCCTTCCCTGGTAACCGGATTCCAAGTTCACGCATGGATCCGGCGGCACTGGGGCTCCTGGAGCTTATCCCACTTCCGAACTTGCCGGGGCGGGTCCAGAACTATCAGCTCATCACCTCGATCCCTAACAACTTGGACCGATTCAACCTTCGGTTGGGCCAAAGTCTGGGGCGGATTCATCGCCTGTCGGGCTCGGTCAGCCTGGAGCGGCGGTATCGCGAATCCGCCCAGCTGTTTGGTTTTCGGGACGAGGCGCGCGGGCAAGGACTAGCGGTCGGCCTGAACTGGTTATGCAACCTCAGCCCAGCTTGGATCCATACACTCGGTTTGCGTTTTAATCGCATGACCAATGACTCGATTCCTTACTTTGCCTACCGGAGGGATGTCGCAGGGGAGCTGGGAATTCTGGGGACTCCGCGGGATCCGGTGGCTTGGGGCCCACCCAACTTGAATTTCACCAATTTCGGCGATCTGACGGATGGAAACCCGTCGCTTTTCAGGAACAATTCCTGGAGCCTCAGTCAAGGCTGGACGTGGGTCCGTGGCCCCCATACCTTGCGTTTCGGCTTCGATTACCAGCGGACCCAGCGGAATCAGTTGACTTACCTCAACGCCCGCGGCACTCACACCTTCACAGGCTTACTCACCAGTGGCTTTGACGCTGCGGGCCATCCTTTGCCTCGCACCGGATTCGACTTCGCTGACTTTTTGCTCGGGCTGCCGCAGTCCAGCACCATCCGGTGGGGGAACCCAGACATTTACTTCCGGGCCGGCGGCTGGAACGGCTACTTTGTCGAAGATTGGCGACTCAAGCCTGGTCTGACCCTCAACCTGGGCATCCGGTACGAGTACGCGTCACCTTGGTTCGAGAAGTACGACCGGATGGCGAACTTGGACGTCGCTCCCGGTTTCCGCGATGTAGCTGTAGTGACACCCAGAACCACAGGCCCTTATTCTGGTCGCTTCCCTCGCGGCTTGGTGAACCCAGATCGGAATAACTTCGCCCCGCGAGTCGCCTTGGCGTGGCGCCCGTCCCAGCGGGGATCGCTCGTGGTGCGGCTGGGTTACGGCATTTACTATAACGGCGGTGTCTATAGCTCCATTGCGACGCGCCTGGCCCAACAACCGCCCTTCGCGCTCACCAACACGTTTGTTACCAGCTTGGAGGCGCCATTGACGATTCGTACGGGCTTTCTCGGCGAGCCCTCCGCTGAATTGACCAACACTTACGCGGTGCAGCGCGATTACCGGATTGGTTACGCGCAAGTCTGGAATGTTTCACTCCAGCGCAACCTACCCTGGTCTTTGTTTCTCGAGTTGGCCTATTTGGGTACCAAGGGCACAGCCTTGGACGTGCAGCGCTCGCCCAATCAGGCCCCACCCGGATCGCCGTTAGATGCCGAACGCCGACGTCCAATCCCGTACGCTGTGGCTTTCATCTACGACAGCTCTGACGGTCACTCGATTTACCATTCCGGCCGTGTTCGCCTGTTGCGGCGGCTTCGCCGCGGGCTGTCATTCTCCACCAGTTATGTCTGGGGTAAGTCCATCGACAACGTTTCCACGTACGGCGGTGGCTTGGGTGTGATCGCTCTCGATCCATTTGATTTGCGGCGTGAACGAGGTTTGTCGAGCTTTGACCGGCGCCATAGTCTGGATGCGTCGCTCTTCATCCTTTCGCCGGTGGGGGAGGGACCGGGCTTGTGGAACGTGAATGGATTCCTACGGCGCCTGCTGGAACAGTGGCGCTTGTCCGGCACCTTCCGGTGGGACTCGGGCCGGCCTTTCACCGCCATGGTCATGGGCAACCGGGCGGATACGGCCGGTACGGGGGTGACAGGAAACGGCCGTGCAGATGCCACCGGCCTCCCCGTGAGGTCGGAAACGGGCTTCTTCAATCTCGACGCGTTCACCATCCCCCCGCCTGGCCGTTACGGCAATGCTGGCCGTAACACAATTCCCGGCCCGGCGTCATTGATAACCAACTTAAGCTTGGGTCGTGGCTTCCAGCTTGGCTCAGAGCGTAGGGAGCTGGAGGTGCGCCTCGAAGCTGAGAATGCTTTCAACACGGTCAACATCACTCGCATCGGTACGACGGTGAACGCTTCGAACTATGGGCTGGCCACGGCTGCTGGCCCGATGCGGCGGGTTTCATTAGAGCTGCGTTTGCGGTTCTGATCCATGCGCCGATTCTGGTTAGCTTTGCTGGCCCTTTCCAGCGCCCTTGCCCAGACATCCGACAGACCTGTGACCTTCAGGGCGACCACCCGTTTGGTGGTGATCAACGTCACCGTTACCGACCGGAACGGGCGTCCAGTGGAAGACCTGACGAAGGACGATTTCGAAATCACCGAAGACGGCAAGCCTCAAAAGATCGCCGTGTTCGAGTTCCAGCGTTTGGAACCTCCGGAGCGGAGCGAGGGGTTGGTACCTCGGTTGGAGGCTCCCATCGCTGCACCGGATTCGAGTGCCGAGAGCGAGCCGGGCCGTGTCCGTTACCGGGATCGCCGCCTGCTCGTTCTCTATTTCGACCTAGCTTCCATGTCCCCTCAAGATCAAATTCGAGCGCGGGAAGCTGCCGAGCGATTTGTACGCGAAAAGATGAGCCCTGTGGACCTGGTCTCCATTATGGTGTTTTCTGGCCAGTTACAGGTGTTGCAGGAATTCACCGACGATCGGGACCGCTTGCTGGAGGTCCTGCGGGCTCTTCGCATTGGCGAAGGTTCTGAACAAGCGATGGTGGGTAGCGAGGCTACGCAGAGCAGCGCTGAGGAGTCCGAGGAGGAAGCAACCGCCGCAGAAGCCTTCATTCCAGACGAGACCGAGTTCAGTATTTTCAACACGGATCGCAGGCTTAGCGGGCTTGCTGCGGCTGCGCGGTTGCTCAGAGGGCTGCCTGAGAAGAAGGCGCTGATCTATTTCTCTAGTGGCGTCACCCGCACGGGTTCCGAGAATGAATCCCAGCTCCGCGCGACAGTCAACGAAGCTGTGCGTGCCAACGTGGCGTTCTACCCGGTGGACGTCCGCGGATTGATGGCCGAGGCTCCACTGGGTGGAGCAGATGTTTCCGGCGGTCGTGGCACGGGCTTGTTCTCCGGACAGTTGGCCCGACAACGCCGGGATCGGTTTGTGGCCCAGCAAGAAACGCTTTATGCCCTCGCTGCAGACACGGGTGGCAAGGCGCTGTTGGACTCGAACGACCTGACCATGGGCATCGTCCAGGCCCAGCAGGATATTTCGAGTTATTACATTCTCGGTTACTATCCCGATAACCAGGCTGAGGACGGCAGATACCGGCGTATCCGCGTGCGGGTCAAGCGCTCGGGACAGTACGCGCTGGACTACCGCCGTGGCTACTTCGCGCCGAAGAGTTTCGATCGGTTCACGGAGGCGGACCGGGAGCAACAGCTCGAGGCCGCTTTGTTGCTCGAAGACCCGATCACCGATCTGCCCATCGCTTTGGAAGTTCATTACTTCCGCCGTGCTCGGGACCGGTACCTCGTCCCTGTCTCCCTGAAAATCCCTGGCTCCGAGCTACGCCTGGCCCGAGCCAGCGGCGCCGAGACTACCCGACTGGACTTTATCGGACAGGTGCGAGATTCTCGTGGCAACCTCGTGGGAGCCGTGCGGGATCATATAGCGGTTCGGCTGCGTGACACGTTGGCTCGCGAGTTGCCTCAACGGCACTTGCAATACGACACTGTTTTTACTTTGCCCCCGGGGCAATACCGGCTGAAGTTCGTCGCCCGCGAGAACGTAACGGGTAAGCTTGGCACCTTCGAGACCCGGTTCCGGATTCCGGATCTGGACGACGAGGAACGTTACTTGCGCATTAGCTCTGTGGTGTGGGCAAACCAGCGCCAGCCACTGAAAGATGCTGTGGGCGTTGCAGAGCGGAGCAAGAGGTTGCTGAGTCGACATCCGCTCGTGATGGGCGAACAGAAGCTGGTCCCTAGCATCACGAAGGTGTTTCGCCGCGACCAAACTTTGTACGTCTATTGTGAGGTCTATCGCCCGGTACCTTCTCTCCCAGCAGACCCTGTACCAGTGGCGGCAAATTTGGCGTTCTACCAGGAAGATCGGAAGGTGTGGGAAAGCGAACCGGTTGAGGTCAGGCCGGGCGAGCAAGCGGGTGCGGTCTTGCGACTGCAGTTGGAGGCTCCTCTGTCTGTGCTGCCGCCCGGGCGCTATGTCTGCCAGCTGAACGTGATCGACAAGGGCCAGAAAAAATTCGCTTTTTCGCGGACTCCCTTGGTCGTGCTACCTGAGCGGGCTATACGATCCGCGGCTTCCCAGCCAACTCGGCCGGGTGATTGACAGCGAACCGCGAGCGCCCGACTCTCAGTAACGCACCACCAGGCTCGTCCCGACAATTACTGCAGCTGCGGCCGTAAGCAGCCGCGAGTCTAGCGGCTCGCCCAGCACAAGCCAACTGAACACCATGCCGAACAGCGGAATCGTGAAGCTGAAGCTGACCAGTGTGGCTGCGCTGTGGCGTCGCAACAGGGCCGCCCAGATCACGAAGCAGACACCCGCAACGACCACTCCTTGGTAGATCAGTGCGAGCACTACCCGGAGGCTCAACGGCTTCAGCATAGGGGGCTCGAGCCAGATAGCCAAGGGCAAAAAGATCGGCAATGTCACACCCATCTGCCAGAGCAGGGCAGTCACCGGCTCGATTTCTCGCAGTAGCCAGCGCGTGTAGACCATCCGTAGCCCCAGTAGGAACGAGGAGGCAACCAACATTGCGTTGCCGAGTTGGGGCCGTGGAGCCAAGCTCGCCACGGGCCGCCCTAGCGCCAGAAAAACAACCCCCGCGAACGCAATGAGCAGCCCGGCGATTCGTGCGGTGTTCAGCCTTTTTTCCGATGGCATCAGCTGGGCGACCAGATTGGCGAAGAGCGGGTGCGAGTTCAGGATGATTACACCGTAAGCAGGAGAAGTGAACTGGAGGCCGAAGTTCAGCAGGGTAATCTGGCCCGTGAACATCAACCCCAATAACACCAGCCAGGGCCAGTTTGCCGGTTGCGGCCGCGGGTCGATCTTTTTGATGGTCGCCCACAACCCTACGACACCGATGCCCAGCACGAACCGCCACCACGCACTCCACAGCGGCGGGAATACGTCGAGCCCAATTTTGAGAGCGACTACGTTTCCACCCCACAGAGATGTGGCCAAAAGTGCCAGACCGGCCGAACGCCAGCGGATCGGCTCTGCAGCTAACCAAGCTCCACTGTCGGACGACGGGTTTTTGCTGTCAGGCTCCTTCATTGCCTGGCTCTCTGGTGGCTGGGAGCCGGCTACGACCACTTCCGGAGGACCTTCTGCACTGATCTCCGAGCAGGCTCACAGCGCTCCGGGACAACCGCGTTAGTTTCGCACCATTTGATTGAAACACGCTTCGTCAGGGGGTCTACGGCGGGTCACTACAATGATGGGTAGTTGTGCTGTCCCCAGGGCAAGGTGTCCGAGATCCAGAATCGCAGCGAGAACCCTTGACATGGCCGCGTGTCGTCAGGCTCACCGCCGGCTACACGTTTACTGAAGGACCTGCCTGGTCCACGGAGGGATTTTTGGTTTTCAGCGACGTGCCAGCCAACACAATCTGGAAACTGGTTCCCGGGAGGGAACCTGAGGTTTTGGAGAAGGATTCTCCGGGGGCTTGTGGCAATGGCTTTGACGGGAGGGGGCGCTTGTACACCTGCGAGAGTCGGGCACGTCGGCTAGTACGCTGGAGCGCGACAGGTAAACCGGAGGTTCTGGCGGACCGCTGGCAGGGGAAACGGCTGAACGCGCCGAACGACGTGGTGGTACGTCGTGACGGTCACGTCTACTTCACCGATCCGGCGTTCGGTTACCAATTGGACCAACGGGAGCTCGATTTCTATGGGGTGTTCCACTTGACCCCGGCAGGCGAGCTGGAGTTGGTCGTCGCTTCGCAGACTCGGCCTAATGGCGTTGCTTTATCCCCCGACGGCCGAAGGCTATATGTCAGCTTCGTCGAGGAACGGGCGGTGCGGGAATATGCACTCGATGGCCGGGGACGCGCTTCGAACGAGCGCAGGTTGATTGTGCGCCTGGGTGCGCCACCAGGAGGGCTCGCCGTAGACGATCGCAACCAGATCTACGTCGCTGCCAACGACGTACTGGTATTTTCAGAAGACGGTCGCATGCTCGACCAGATCAAGATTCCCGAACGTCCCTCAAACTGCGCCGTGGGTGGCCCTAAGCGCAACCTCCTATTCGTTACCGCTCGCACCTCGGTCTACATCGTGCCCTTGGACCAGGAAGCGGCTGAGCGGCTCGTGCCATGACCCCGAGACGGTACCCGGATCGACCACTGCTGGGCGTGGGAGGGATCGTCGTCCAAGAGGATCAGGTGTTACTCGTCCAGCGGGCTCGTGAACCCCAGAAGGGGTTGTGGTCCATTCCGGGTGGGCTGGTGAAAGTGGGCGAAACTCTGGCTCAGGCTGTCCGGAGGGAAGTGGAGGAAGAAACCGGACTGCGGGTCGAACCCGTGCGTCTGGTGGAAGTGTTCGAACGAATCGTGCGGGATGGCGAAGGCCGCGTGGAATACCATTACGTGGTCATCGATTACCTGTGCAAGGTCACTGGAGGGCGATTGCGACCCGCAAGCGACGTGGACGGTGTCGTGTGGGCTCGGCGGGGTGAGCTCGGCGTGTACCCCCTTACAGAAGGCACCGTAGCGGTGATCGAGAAGGCGTTCGATCTGGCCGGGCAATCATGAGACACACAAGTGGCGACTTGCTGGAATTCCCGCAGGTGACACAGTTAATCGGGCGTTTTGTCGAAACGCCTTACGGCAGGGCTGCCCTGGAAGCGTTAGCTCCCGTGAGTGACCGCGCTTGGTTAGAGGATCAGCGGCGGATTCTATCGGAGGCTCTGGAGTATTTGCGCTTGTGGGAGCATCCGCTGAGTAACGTGCGCCGCCCTGCGTTGAAGTTGCGCTTGGCCGGGATCCCGGATTGCCGCCAGATCCTCGCCAAGCTTCGAATCGAAGGCGCTTTCCTGGACGGCAAGCAACTGCTCGAAATCGCCACATTCGCTCAGCGTGTCAGTGAAACCAAACGCGCTCTCAGCTTGCCACCGGAGCTATTCCCTTTCTTGAGCCGTTGTGGAAGTCGGCTGATGGACTTGGCGCCACTGTCCGAGACGATCCAGAGCGCGATCCTGCCCGATGGTAGCGTGTCGGACGGAGCTTCCAGCCGCCTGGCCGAAATCCGCAGAGAGATCGAGCGCACGCGCCGCCGCATCCAAGAGTCCCTAGAAAGCTTTCTGGCGCGGCATCGCAGTGATGGGGTACTCCAGGAGCAGTTCGTCACGATTCGCAATGACCGATTCGTTATTCCGGTAGTGGCTGGGCGGCACCACATGGTCCATGGCGTCATTCACGCGGCCAGCGGCACCGGCCATACGCTCTTTGTTGAGCCCTTTGAAACCATCGAGCTAAACAACGAGCTGGTCCGGCTCCGCGAGGAAGAAGCGAGAGAAGTCGAGCGGGTTCTTGCTGAGCTGACGAATCGCGTCCGCGAAGTTGCTGGCTCGATTGCCGAAGCCGTGGACCTCATCGGTGAGCTAGATTTATTGCTAGCTAAAGCACGTTTCGCCCAAGCCTTCGATGCGACAGTACCCCGTTTTGCTCCTGCGGATTCCCCGCGCCTGGTGATTTCCGAGGCCAGACACCCATTGCTCCAGGACGTGTTGCAGCGCCGGGGTCAAAAGCCTGTGCCGATCTCCCTGGAGCTCGACCAGAGCCGTCGCGTGCTGTTGATCAGTGGGCCCAATGCCGGCGGCAAGACCGTGACCCTGAAGACCGTCGGCCTGCTCTCACTTATGGCTCAAGCCGGCCTACCTGTAACGGCCTCCTCGGCAGAGCTCCCGGTGTTCGATCAGGTGCTGGCTGACATCGGTGACAACCAGTCCATCCAAGAAAGCCTGAGCACGTTCACAGCACACATCCGGCGGATTCGCGAG